>NZ_JAWRXV010000375.1:0-354 GCF_046534875.1 Paraburkholderia sp. SIMBA_054
CGTCGAGCTCGGCACGGAAAGTTATCTCGTCGACAGTAATCTTAATGGTACGTCCGCGGTTCCGATTGCAATCTATCTGCAGCCGGGCGCGAATGCGCTCAACACGATGGAACTCATTCAGAACCGTATGAACGAGCTGAAGGCGAGTTTCCCGGCGGGTATCGACTACTCGATTCCGTTCGATACGACGAAGTTCATCAAGGTCTCCATCGAAGAAGTGATACACACCTTCATCGAGGCGATCATTCTCGTCGTGCTGGTGGTGTTCATCTTCCTGCAGAACTGGCGCGCGACTCTCATTCCAATCATTGCAGTGCCGATCTCGATCATTGGCACTTTTGCGGGCATGTATGT
>NZ_JAWRXV010000376.1:0-354 GCF_046534875.1 Paraburkholderia sp. SIMBA_054
GATCGAGATTCGAAGTGGCGAGCGGCAAGGCGCTCAGGAATTGTGCGAGCCAGCCGAACGGAGCGTCGGCGAGGTGCGTGGCGAGTGGGCCGCGCACCGGGTTGTAGATGCGCGGCATCAGCGCATCGTGCAGCGAGGCCGTGTTATTTGCGGCGGCGTCGTGATCGTCGCGCGTCAACAGGCCGAAGCGATACGGCATGGACAACCCGCCGATCTGCGACATGTCGAAGGGCGGCAACTCCGCCGTCAACGACGCGAACGCACCGCTCTTCTGCAACGCCGCGCCGACCTGTTTCGCCGCCGCTTTCGCGAGCGCGTCGTCCTTGCTCGTCACCAGAAACACCGTGCGATCGC
>NZ_JAWRXV010000377.1:0-353 GCF_046534875.1 Paraburkholderia sp. SIMBA_054
TTACGTTTAAACATATGTATATCTCCTTCTTAAAGTTAAACAAAATTATTTCTAGAGGGGAATTGTTATCCGCTCACAATTCCCCTATAGTGAGTCGTATTAATTTCGCGGGATCGAGATCTCGATCCTCTACGCCGGACGCATCGTGGCCGGCATCACCGGCGCCACAGGTGCGGTTGCTGGCGCCTATATCGCCGACATCACCGATGGGGAAGATCGGGCTCGCCACTTCGGGCTCATGAGCGCTTGTTTCGGCGTGGGTATGGTGGCAGGCCCCGTGGCCGGGGGACTGTTGGGCGCCATCTCCTTGCATGCACCATTCCTTGCGGCGGCGGTGCTCAACGGCCTCAACC
>NZ_JAWRXV010000378.1:0-353 GCF_046534875.1 Paraburkholderia sp. SIMBA_054
GTGCTTGGACAGCTCGCATAAAGTTTTGTCCAAGTCGGTGCCGTAGAGGTGTTCCTCGACGTGCTTTAGTAGTCGAAGCGCCGTTATGCGTTTGCCTACGAGCGCGGCGCGCATACGTAGCGCAATCGGCGCAAGGAATGCCGCGCCTCCGCAGGCCGGATCAAAAAAGGATTGGCTGCCGAAATCGACGCCCTGATCGGCTAGGTCGTCGAGAAGACCTTTGGTCAGTGACACCGGGGTGAAATACATCGCCAGATTCTTGCGATAGCTCTCGTCGGCCAGCTTGGCATATGCGGAACTTAGCCAGTAAGTAGCCTCGAGGAATCCAAGCTGACGGAGAACGACGACGAATG
>NZ_JAWRXV010000379.1:0-352 GCF_046534875.1 Paraburkholderia sp. SIMBA_054
CGATCGAGGTTATTCGAATAGCCGCGCCGCCGAATCAGGCCGCCAGCTGTTCCCTGATATACGCAGCGGTGCGGCTCTCCTTTTTGCGCGCGACTTCAGCGGGTCTTCCGCTCACCACGATCGTTCCGCCAGCGTCTCCCGCCCCTGGGCCCACGTCGATGACCCAGTCGCTTTGTGCGGCCACTCGCATATCGTGCTCGACCGCGACGACCGTGTTGCCCGCATCGACAAGTCCTTGCAATTGCACCATTAGCCGATCGACGTCGGCGGGATGAAGGCCAGTCGTAGGCTCGTCCAGGATGTATAGCGTGTCGCCGCGTTGGGCCCGTTGCAGCTCGGTCGCTAGCTTGAT
>NZ_JAWRXV010000051.1:0-70519 GCF_046534875.1 Paraburkholderia sp. SIMBA_054
CGGCAAAGAAAAGTAGGTGCCGCCCCGCACAGGGGCGACGCTTGAAGCACGAAGGCAACACGCGGATGCCAGCGCAACCACGAGCAAACCAAAACCAACGCCCGCACCGCGAACGCAAAGAACCGGTACGATTCAACCTTCACACGTACCCGCACCCTTGAACGGATAAATAAAACGGAGCCACCGCATGACCTCGCGCGCAGCATGGATTTCCCGCATTGCCGCTTCACTAGCCGTCTCGCTGACGGCCCTCAGCGCTTACGCGCAACAGACCATCAAAATCGGCGAAATTAACAGCTACAAGGCACAGCCCGCCTTCCTGATGCCCTATAAAAACGGCTGGAATCTCGCGTTAGATCAGGTAAACGCAACCGGCGGCGTGCTAGGCAAAAAGCTCGAAGTAATCTCACGCGACGACAACGCGAACCCCGGCGACACGATCCGCGTCGCGCAAGAACTGATCGCCCGCGAGCGGGTGCAACTGCTATTCGGCGGCTATCTGTCGAACACGGGCCTCGCGCTAACGGACTTCGCGAAACAGAAGCGCATGTTCTTCCTCGCCGCCGAGCCGCTCACCGACAAGATCGTCTGGGCCGACGGCAACAAGTACACGTACCGCCTGCGTCCTTCCACGTACATGCAGGTCGCGATGCTCGCACCAGAAGCGGCAAAACTGAAGAAAAAGCGCTGGGCACTCGTGTACCCGAACTATGAATACGGCCAGTCGGCGGTGGCCACGTTCAAGAAGCTGCTGAAGGCCGCGCAGCCCGACGTCGAGTTCGTCACCGAACAGGCAACCCCGCTCGGCAACCTGGACGCCGGCTCGACCGTGCAGGCCCTCGCCGACGCAAAGCCCGACGCGATCTTCAACGTGCTGTTCAGCGCAGACCTCGGCAAGTTCGTCCGCGAAGGCAATACGCGCGGGCTATTCAAGGACCGCAGCGTCGTGTCGCTGCTGACGGGCGAGCCGGATTACCTCGATACGCTCGGCGCAGAAGCGCCCGTCGGCTGGATCGTGACGGGCTACCCGTGGTATTCCATCGATACACCCGCGAACAAGAAGTTCGTCGCGGACTACGAAGCGAAGTATCACGACTATCCGCGCCTCGGTTCGGTGGTCGGCTATGCGGCGCTGATGTCGATTGCAAACGGCATCAAGAAGGCGGGCTCAACCGATCCCGACAAGCTCGCGGCCGCGTTCAAGGGCTTGAATGTCGATACGCCCTTCGGGCCGATTACGTATCGCCCGCAGGACAACCAGTCGACGATGGGCGCGTTCGTCGGTGTGACCGCGCTGAAGGACGGCAAGGGTGTGATGACGTCGTATCGCTATATCGACGGCGCGAGCGTGCAGCCGTCCGACGCCGAAGTGAAGAAACTGCGTCCCGCGGACTGATTCCGCGAATGTAAGACGCGTCCGGAAGGCCAGCCCCGCGGCTGGCCTTTTTCATGTGCGCGCCGTCATTCCTCGGCGTCGTGCTCGGCAACGAAATGGCGCAGATACGCGAGCACGGCCGCTTCCGCCGCGCGATGGTCCGCGCAGCTTTTCGAACCGGCGTTCTCTTCGTCGCCGAACAGCGTCGATGGCGCATTGTGCACGTCCACTTCCTGGCCTTCGCGGAAGATGCGGATCTCGTGCATCGTCTCCGCGTATTCCGCCACCCAGTGAATCCCTTCGATATGGGCGCCTGCCCTGACTGTCTGTGTGTTCATGAGGCGTCTCCTGACGGTTGCATCGCCGCCTTTGACGTAAACCATAGACGCTATCGGCGCATTGCGCAGCCCTCGTTGCGCATCGGGGCCGCCTGCGTCGTTATTGCCAGGCAGCGCGAATCGAAGGATCCCTTCGCCTGGCGAGCGGGCGGAGGACCGCAAAAACGCAGGGCTTTCAAGCCAGGACAGGCGTCAGCGAGGACAAGGCACACCCGTTGCTGCGTATGACAGGCCACCATTCAACGGGAGCACTGTCATGCCTGATAAAGCAACCCTCAAGCGTGCCGCCGCCGACAAGCGCGCCGGCAAGTCGTCGAGCACTCAAGCGGGCGAATTCGTGAAGGAAGAAATCGACCACGTGCGCGAAGGCAAGCACGGCGTCAAATCGGCGAAGCAGGCTATCGCGATCGGTCTGTCGAAGGCTCGCCGCGCGGGCGTCGCGCTGAAGCAGCCGAAGGCGGGAACGACGAGCGCGGCCACGCGCAAGAAAGCCGCGAAGGACACGGCTGCGGGACAGAAGAAGACGCCTGCCGCAAAGCACTCAGCCGCGAAGAAGGCTACGGCGAAGACAAGCACTGCGACGGCCTCGAAGCCCACGGCCGCACGCCGTCCGAGCAGCGAATCGACGGCGAAACGCTCGCGCGTTGCCAAGGCCGTGCTGAAACGCGAAAGCGGACAGGGCGCATCGAAGGAAGCGCTGTCGAAGCAGACGAAGGCAGCGGCAGCGCGTCGTCCGGCCGCAAGCCGCTCGGCTGCGGCGAAGAAGGCGGCTGCGACGAAGGGCGCGGCGGGCCGGTCGGCGGCCGCGAAGAAGGCCGCGCATACGCGGGCCGCGCGTGCGCATCATTGAAGGTCAGGGAGGACCGCCGCCGCGCTCGCCGCCGTTTAAACGATCGGCGAGCAGCAGCGGCGTGCAAGACGCTTACTGGATCGAAGCCAGCGCGTTGCGGACGGTCTGGAAGATCTGGTCGATCTGCGCTTCGTCGATGATAAGCGGCGGCGAGAAGGCCAGAATGTCGCCCGTGAAGCGGATCAGCACGCCCGCCTCGAAGCACTTGACGAACGCCTCGTACGCGCGAGCGCCCGGCGCGCCATCGCGCGGCTCCAACTCGATGCCCGCGACCATGCCGAGATTGCGGATGTCCTTCACGTACTTCGCGTCGCGCAGCGCGTGAACGGCGGCTTCGAACTTCGGCGCCATCGATGCCGCGCGCTCGAACAGCCCTTCGCTGCGATACAGGTCGAGCGTCGCCACGCAGGCGGCGGCGGCCAGCGGGTGCGCCGAGTACGTATAGCCGTGGAACAGCTCGATCGCGCCTTGCGCGCCAGCGTTGACGATCGTGTCGTGCACCGTGCGGCTTGCCGCGACGGCACCCATCGGCACGGAGGCGTTATTGATCGCCTTGGCCATCGTCAGCAGATCGGGCTTCACACCGAAGTATTCGCTGGCCGTCGCTGCGCCCAGACGCCCAAAGCCCGTGATCACCTCGTCGAAAATCAGCAGGATGCCGTGCTTCGTGCAGATGTCGCGCAGCTTCTGCAGATAGCCTTGCGGCGGGATCAGCACGCCCGTCGAGCCCGCTACGGGTTCGACGATCACGGCGGCGATCGTCGACGCGTCGTGCAGCGTGACGATGCGTTCCAGTTCGTCGGCGAGATGCGCGCCCCGGGCCGGCTGGCCCTTCGAGAACGCATTGTGTTCGAGGTTGTGCGTGTGCGGCAGGTGATCGATGGACGGCAATAGCGCGCCCGAGAACGTCTTGCGGTTCGGCGCAATGCCGCCAACCGAAATGCCGCCAAAGCCGACGCCGTGATAGCCGCGCTCGCGGCCGATCAGGCGCGTGCGCTGTCCTTCGCCGCGCGCGCGGTGATAGGCGAGTGCGATCTTCAGCGCGGTATCGACTGACTCCGAGCCGGAGTTCGTGAAGAACACGCGGTCGAGCCCTTCGGGCATCAGTTCCGCGACTTTCGACGCCGCTTCGAACGCGAGCGGGTGACCCATCTGGAAGGTCGGCGCGAAGTCGAGCGTGGCGGCCTGCTTCTGGACGGCAGCGACGATCTCGTCGCGGCCGTGACCCGCGTTCACGCACCACAGGCCCGCGCATGCGTCGAGCACGTCGCGCCCGTCGGTCGAACGGTAGTACATGCCTTTCGCCGATTCCAGCAGGCGCGGCGCCGACTTGAACTGGCGGTTGGCGGTGAAAGGCATCCAGAAGTTCGACAGATCGTCGATTACAGGGCGCGAAGTCATGAGTTTCTCCTCGAATGGATAGCGAAACTGTAGCGTCCGAGGTTAAATGGCGGACATAAACAGTTCACTCACTGCGCTGCTAACTGTGCTGGTCGAATCGGCCCAACTGTGCTGGAATTGGCGCGGTATCTGTTGCCGTCTGGATTAACGCTGATGATCGAACTCGAACTGGATCGTGACCGCCGTTTAGCGCCGACGCTCGTCGAGCAGGTCGTGCAAGGCTTCGCACATGCAATCGACAGCCAGGCGCTGCGCGCCGGCGCACTGTTGCCGTCGGTGCGGCAGCTTGCGCAATCGCATTCGCTGAGCACGTTCACGGTGACGGAGGCGTACAACCGGCTCGTGTCGATGGGCCTCGTGACGGCACGGCGCGGCTCCGGTTATCGCGTCGCGCCGCGCGCGCGGGCTGCGCATGCGAATACCGTCGACTGGCAGCCGCCCAGCCTCACCGCGACCTGGCTGCTGTCCGACGTGTTCGCCGACCATTCCATGCCGATCAAGGCAGGTGGCGGCTGGCTGCCCAACGAGTGGATCAACGAAACGGGCATGCAGCACGCGTTTCGCGCGATGAGCCGCGTGCCCGCCGCGCGTCTCGGCGACTATGGGCATCCGTACGGCTTCGCGCCGCTGCGGGCGAAGATCGCCGAGCAGATGGACCGGCGCGGCCTGCCCGTCGAGGTGTCGAACGTGCTGCTGACGCAGGGCGCGACCCAGGCGCTCGATCTGATCGTGCGCACGCTGCTGCGCGCGGGCGATACCGTCGTCGTCGAAGATCCGGGCTACTGCAACCTGCTGCAAATTCTGAAGCTCGCCGGGCTGAACGTGATCGGCGTGCCGCGCACGCCGGCGGGCATCGATACGGACGTGCTGGAGCAAATCGTCGACGCGCATCATCCGAAGGCGATCTTCGTCAACACGACCTTGCAGAATCCGACGGGAGCGACCTACGGCATGGCGTCCGCGTTCCGACTGCTGCAGATCGCCGAGCGCAACCGCATGTGGGTGATCGAGGACGACGTGAGCCGCGAGCTTGGCTCCCCCGGCGCGCCGATTTTCGCGGCAATGGAGGGCTTACGCCGCGTGCTGTACATCAGCGGCTTTTCGAAGACGGTGACGCCCGCGTTGCGTTGCGGCTATGTGGTCGCCGAGCGCGACGTGCTGCGCGAACTGGCGCGCACGAAGATGGCGGTTGGGTTGACGTCGTCGGAGGCGATCGAGCGGATCGTCGACAAGGTGTTGAACGAAGGGCGCTACGCGCGCCATGTCGAGCAGGTCAACGAGAGGCTGCGCGCGGCGCACGCGATCGTCGAGGAACGGCTGGATGCGCTGGGGCTGGAAGCCTTTCACCGGCCCCGGGCGGGGCTGTTCCTGTTCGCCCGCTTGCCCGTGGAGCCGGAGCGCGCGGGCGAGATCGCGACGGCGGCGCTGTCCGACGGCATCTGGCTCGCTCCAGGTTCCTATTTCCGTCCCGACGATGCACCGAGCGCGTGGTTCCGCTTCAACGTCCCGCATTCGACCGATGACGCGTTGTGGCGCTTCATCGAGCGAATCGGCCGGGGCTGAGCACGGGAGGCGCGAGAGGCAACGTCAGGGCCTGGCAAGCGAGTCGATCAGTTCGCCGATGTTTGCCGCGCCGACATTGTCTTCCAGCAGCCCGATGAACACGCGGCTGTACAGCTGATCCCGCTGGACTTCGAGCAGATCCGCGCGGGCGTTCGCGATCGCTTCTGCCGCGCGGTGCGCCGAACTGACGATGCGTTGTGCAAGTTTCTTTTCCATACCCTGCGCTAACGACAGCAAGCCGCAAAGCTTGAGCCGGTTTCCCTGTTTTAGAAGCATTCGTTGCGCCGCGACCAAACTGTGGGTCGAACGCGTTGTATGGCTCTGCCCCGAGTTGTCCACGTATCACGCGACGAGCGCATTCTTTGCCCTTGGCGCGCGGTTCGCGCGGCTGAGTTCCTTTGCGTCGTACATCACCCGGTCCGCGCTTTTCACCAGATCCTCCGCGCGTTCGCCCGGTTGCAGCACCGCGATGCCGAGGCTCGCGCACACACGGTACGCATTGCCGTGCACGCTGACGGGCACCTCCAGCGCCGCCGTGATCGCGTCGGCGACCTCGGGCGCCAGCGCCGCGTCGTCCTCGATCACGACCAGGAACTCGTCGCCGCCCAGCCGTCCGACCTGCGCTCGGCCCTGCGCAACATCCGTCAGGCGCCGCGCGATCTCAGCAAGAATCGTGTCGCCCAGATGGTGGCCAAACGTATCGTTGAGCTCCTTGAAGCGGTCCAGGTCGACGAAAATCACGGCCACGCGGCCGGCGGCGTCCGGCGCGGCGACGGCTTCCTCGAGCAGATCCATGATGCAGCCGCGATTGGACAGGCCCGTCAGGCGGTCGGTATGCGCGAGCCGGTGCAACTGCTCCCGGCCCTTCAGCAATTTCAGGATCAGCGCGGCGATCCACGTGGACAGTCCGACCAGAATCGCCGAAATCACGCTTGCCATCGTCACGTAGACACGGCGCATCCGGTAGTAGTCGTCGAGCGTCTCGGCGACGGACAGGCCCGCCATCACCGTGAGCCCGTACCGCTTGACCTCGCGGCGCGCGACGATGCGCTCCACGCGGTCGATCGGGTCGGTGAACATTTCGTCGTTCGCGCGCGGATCGACGTAGCCCGTCGGCAGCGACTCGCCCGTGCGGCTCGGCGCATCGCCTGCGCGGCGCGACAGCATCGAGCCTCGGTCCGACAACACCGCGATCATGCCGTGCTCGCCGAGCGCGGCGCTCGTGTAAAAGCCGTCGGTGAGCCAAGCGGGATTCTCCGACACGATCACGACGCCGCCGAAGCTGCCGTCCGGACGGTTGATGCGCCGCGTCGCCTGAATCGACCATTGCCGCGAGATGCGGCCGATCAGCGGTTCACTGAGGAACAGCCCGACGTCGGCTCGCTCGCGATGCACACGAAAGTGCTTGCGGTCGCTGAGGTCGATCGCGCCGGAAAACGGAATCGTCGACGCGATCACATGGCCGTCCGCGCCAGCTAATGTGACTTGCAGCGCCGTGTCGGCGGTGATGAGGCCGTAAGCCTGGTATTTCTTGAGGTCGAAGGTGTCGGGCGAGCTTTCGTAGCCGTATTTGACCAGCAGCGCAATCGTGTCGACGTCGTGAATCGTTTTCAGCGTGTGCGTGTCGAGCGCGCCCGCGACGGTGCCGGCTGCGACACGCGCGTCGTGCAGCACGGCTGTCTTTTCGACGCGCAGGCGCATCAGGATCGTGACCCACAACACAGCGAGGATCAGCACGGTCAGCGCGGGCAACAGAATGAACGCGCGATGCGGCGCGTTGCCGTGGCCGCGGGGCCGCAAGCGCTTGATGGATGTGCGAAGTCTGCCTGTCAACGACCTCATTACGGACGCGATGTTCTTCACTGGCTGATGGTTGACGCGTGAGGCACTTCAACTCGACCGTTCATAGGAGACGGCGCGCATGCTGCCGCGCCTTGCTGAACCCTTATAACGGCAGCGCCGGACGGAAGTTGATTGTGTTTCTCAGATTCGATTGAAACAGCATGGACGTGCTGAACTGGCGGCGTTGATCGCTGGAATCGACTCGATGGAAGCGGTGCCTCGCGTCGAAATCATGCGGGCGGAATGGGGCTGACGGCGAACGCGTAGCCATTCTTGCCGTGGCGTTTGACTTCGTACATCGCGCCGTCGGCGGCGGCGACGAGCAACCGGTGATCGGCGACGCGATCGGGATAGGTCGCGATGCCGACGCTCGCGCGCACGAAGCCGAGGCCCATTTGCGTGTCGGTTTCGCCGACACAGTTCATCAGCCGCGCGGCGATGCCCGCGAGTTCCGTGTCGTTGCCGAAGCCGGAGACGAGCGCCGCGAATTCGTCGCCGCCCATGCGCGCGACCATATCGCCGGGCCGCAGCGACTGGCGAAAGCGCTGCGCGAGCACGATCAGAAATTCGTCGCCGATGGCGTGACCCAGGGTGTCGTTGACCTGCTTGAAGCCGTCGAGGTCGACATACAGCACCGCGCATTTGCCGGGCGCGCGCTCGGCTGCGATGCGGTCGAGCCGCGCGAGCAGTTGCTGGCGGTTGGGCAGGCCCGTCATCGCGTCATGCTGGGCGGCGTGGCGGAACTGATGCGTGAGACCCGCGAGCCGCCGATGCCGCCGCGCAAACACGACGAGCGCCGCGAACAGCGCGCCCGTCACCACGACGGTCAGCACGGCGAGCACGCTCGCGACGCGCAGCGTGCGCCGGCGGACATCGTTGCTGACGGCGTCGCGGCGCGCGTGCCAGTAGTCCGCCGTGGCCGCGAGCGACTGCTTCAGTTCGTCGAGACTTTTTGCCGTTGCATTGGCTTGCGGCAAGCGCGGCGCGGGGACGGGACTCGATCCGATCAGCGCGTCGAGTTCGGTGATGCGTGCGCCCAGTTCGTCGAGCGCTTGCTGGTATGTCGCGTTAGCGCCATTCGAAGGCGCGTTGCGCTTCAGCAGGCTCGCGACGTTGAGCGCGTTGTCGGCCCGCCCGACGGCTTCCAGCACGAGCGTTGCGTATTGCTGCTGGAAGTGATCGGAGAATAGCGCCTTGACCTGCACGGCGACGTAGAGCAGCCCGACCACGAGGCACGCGAGCGCGAGCGCGCCGACCACGATCGGCTGCGGGCGCCATCGCGGGCTGAGCGGGCGGATCGGCGTGACGGTTTGCTTCACGCCGGTGGGCTAGGGGTGCGAATACGGATCGGGGTTGTTTCCGGGCTCTCGGGTGCGGCGGTGGTAGCCGACCTTGCGGAACATCGCGGTCAGCCGCGACACGAACGTTTCCTTCGGTTTCGCCCGTTGCGCATGGCGCGCGGCGTTGCCCTGCTGCTTGCCACGGTCGGCGCGAGCGGCGGCGGAATTGTTTGGCCCGGGCGGCGCGGTGCGCGCGGCTTGCGACGAGTCGTCCGGGTCCGCGTCTGCGTCCGTGTCGTCGTCGGCTGTCTGCGCTGCGGCGAGCGAGTCGGTGTTGGTGGGCGCGGGCTTTTGCGTCGGCGGTGCCGGTATCACGCGGCCCGACACTGAACTCGTCGGCACAGCTGCAGTTGCATGGCTCGGGATGCGCAGATCGCCGTTCGCGCTGGTTGCCGTCGTGGGCAGCGGGCGCCGGGCCGATTCGACGGCTTCGGCGTAGGCCACCTGGTCGCGGTTGAACCAGATCACATACGCAGCCGTGCCCATCACGCCGACGGCGAGACCCATCGCCGAGATCAGGCAGATCTGCACCCAGCTGTAATGCCGTGCCTGCGGATCGTCGCTATCCGGCAGAGGCGCGCTGTCGTACTGCTGCTGCCGGCCGCCGCGCTCGCGGTCCGGAGATTCCTGTGCGTCCATGTGTGCAACGCCTCCGACCCTTGCGGTCTGCGTCTGTCAATGGCGGGACTGGCGCGTCGCGTACGCGCCGGTGAAATCTGCTCGGAGATAACCGTGGTCTTGGAGCAATTATCGAGCCCGTCAAATGCCGCAATCCGGCAATGATGCCGGCGAGGACAGCGTTGAGCCCGCTCGCGAGAACAGGGTTATGTGTTGGCTATTCTACTTTCAATTCGCGAGACGGGCCGTGGCGGAAAACGGACATTTGAAGCGCGCCGCGGCTGGCCAAAATGGCGTGCAAGGCGAGAAAAATTTCCAGACTGTCCGCGCGTCACGCGAGCAGGCGCAACACGATGGGATAAAGCGTCGCGACGAGCATCAAAGCCATCGCAATGTTGAACGTGCGCAGCCACACAGGGTTCGACAACGCGCGGCGCATCGCGGTGCCGAACGCGGCCCACAGGCAGATGCACGGCAAGCCGATCACATAGAACAGCACGGCCATCAACAGCGCGTTGATGCCGAAGTCGGCGCTCAGATGAATCGTCGTCGCGGCCGTGAGCACCATCATCCATGCCTTCGGATTGACCCACTGGAAGGCGATCGCTTCATGAAAGCGCATCGGGCGGCGCTCGCCTTTCTTGACCTGCATCTCGCCCGACGTGCCGATTTTCCACGCGAGGTACAGCAGATACACGACGCTCAGCACTTCGAGCACCGTGTAAAGCACTTCGAAGCGGCGGAACGCTTCACCAAGCCCGAAACCCACCGACAGCATCAGCAACGCGACGCCCGCGCTGATGCCGAGAATATGCGGCAGCGTGCGGCGAAAACCGAAATTGACGCCGGATGCGAGCAGCATCGTGTTGTTCGGTCCGGGCGTGATGGTCGTGACGAGCGCGAACAGGATGCCGGCGGGCAGGGCGCTGGCGCTCAGGATGTCGAGGGTCATGGTCGGCTCCGCAAACTATTTCGAGATTGGCGACAGTGTACCGATCGGAGCCGGTACAGTACCGGTACAGATGTGTGAATGATTTCCGGTACGGAGCGCGGATATGCGCCGAGGCTCCTTGCCACAGCGCAAGCATTCAGGGCAGGATGCGTGGATAGCACTCCAACGTACTTGAGCATGCATAACTCAAAAGAAAAATCTTCAGCATCCCTGAGCCTTCTGAAAGGCATCCTGCCGATCGGCCGCGCGAGCGCATGGCGCGACGTGTTCTCCGGCATCTCGCTCGCGTCGATGGACATACCGCAGGTGCTCGGCTACGCGCGCATCGCCGGCATGCCCGCGGTGACGGGGCTGTACACCGTATTTCTGCCGCTCGTCGCGTTCGCGTTCTTCGGCGCGTCGCGCCACCTCGTGGTCGCCGCCGACTCGGCCACGGCGACCATCTTCGCCAGCCGCGCGTCGACCATTGCGCCGATGGGCAGTGTCGAGTATGTCGCGCTGGCGGGCATGGTCGCATTGCTGACGGCGGCGCTCCTGTTGGTTGCCCGCATCTTCAGGCTCGGCTTTCTCGCCGATTTCCTCTCGCGTACCGTGCTGGTCGGCTTCCTGACGGGCGTGGGCATACAGGTATCGATTGCGATGCTGGGCGACATGTTCGGCATGACCGTGCCGTATCCTTCGTCGCGGAGTCTTGCGCAACTGGTTTATGTGATCGGGCATGTCGTACATGCGCAACTGCCGACCCTCGCGGTCACCGTGCTGGTGGTGGGCGCGATTCTCGTCGGCAAGCGCTTCTTGCCGCGCGTGCCGATTCCCCTCATTGCCGTGATAGGCAGCATCGCCGCGAGCAAGACCTACGATTTCGCCGGCCACGGCATTACGATCCTCGGCCCGATCAGCGGCGGTCTGCCGCCGTTCGCGTTTCCGGCTGTCACGTGGCAACAGTTTCTCGACCTCGTGCCCGTGGCGGCGTCGTGCTTCGTGATGATCATTGCGCAAAGCGCTGCCGCGGCTCGCGTGTTCGCGCAGCAGTATCACGAAGAAGTGGACACCAACGCGGACATCCTCGGGCTGGCCGCGGCCAATGCCGCTGCCGCATTCAGCGGCACGTTCGTCGTCAACGGCAGCCCGACGCAGACGGCAATGGCCGAACGCGCGGGCACGCGTAGCCAGATCGGGCAACTGGCGTTCGCGGGTGTGGTCGTCGTCGTGCTGCTGTTTCTGAGCTCGTATCTGCAATACCTGCCGCATTGCGTGCTCGCCGGGATCGTGTTCACGATCGCTATTGGACTCGTCAACGTGCCGAGTCTCGCGGCGATCCGCGCCGAAAGCCCCGGCGAGTTCACGCTCGCACTCATCACGGCGGCAGCCGTCGTGATGGTCGGCGTCGAGCATGGCATTCTGCTCGCCGTCGCGTTGTCGCTGCTGCGGCATGTGCGGCACAGCTATCGCCCACATACGATGGTGATGGAACCGTCGCCCGCCAGCGGAAGATGGCAGCCCGTGCCCGCGAAGCCGGGCATCATGACCGCGCCGGGGCTCATCGTGTACCGCTTCGGCTCCGATCTGTTCTTTGCCAACGATCATGTCTTCACAGCGGAAGTGATCGAACTCGTCGATGCAGCGTCCGGCGACCTCCATTCGCTGGTCATCGATGCCGGCGCGATCACCGCACTCGACTATTCGGCGGCCCTCACGCTGAGCGATCTGATTGCGGATCTGCAGGAGCGCAAGGTGGCTGTCATCTTCGGGCGAGTGAATCCTTATCTGCGCGCCGATATGGACCGGCATCGTATAACGCAGGTCGTCGGCGAGTCGAACGTATTCGACACGCTGCACGAAGCGCTCGCGCATGCGGGCATCAGCCCGCCGCACGAGGTGAACGCTTTATAGGCTCGCTGTCATCCAGCAGATGGCGCATCGCAGCAGCCACGCTGCGACATTCGCACGGGCCTATCGCTTACCCTGGATCGTGCGTCGAACAGCAGCATGCGCCGTGCGCGCATGCTGCGCCGCACTTCATTGCCCGACGGCGCATCGCATCGTCTTCACACTCGAAGACACCTTCCGATCCCATCGCACCCGCACGCATCTGCAGCATAGGGCAAGTCCCTAAGCGCATTTAGCCCTGCATTACCACGGCGCACATTGCCCTCCTACACTCAGCATCAAACGGAGGAGGGACGACATGGCCAAGATGATCCACACGATGGTCCGCATTCAGGATCTCGACCGCTCGCTGAAGTTCTATCAGCGTGCGTTCGGGCTCGAGCCTTCGCATCGGCTCGATTTTCCGGACTTCTCGCTTGTCTATCTGCGCAACGACGAATCAGACAACGAGATCGAACTCACCTGGAACAAGGGACGCGAAGACGCGTACTCGCATGGCGACGGTTACGGGCACGTCGCGTTCGTTGTCGACGACGTGAAGCGCGAGCGCGAGCGTCTCCTGCAACTCGGCATGACGCCGAACGACGTGCGCGAATTCAAGAACGACGACGGCGCCTTGCTCGCGCGTTACTTCTTCATTCAGGACCCGGACGGCTACAAGATCGAAGTGCTCGAACGGCACGGACATTACCAATAGAAAGCCGCGCACGACGCGGTACCCCCACCACACAACCATCAAGGAGACAGGCATGAGTCACAGAGTGATTCCAATCGCCGCAACGTCTGCCACGGCTCATGAGCCGGATGCACCGCATGCGCCGCGCTCGCTGGCGAGGCGCGAGTGGCTCAAGGGCACGGGTGTGCTGATCGGCACGCTCGCGTTCCCGTCGATCCTCGCGACGCTTGCGCCCAGCCGCGTATGGGCGCTCGAAATGCAGGCGCTCGATACGCATCAGGGGGCGGTGCTGCTCGCCTTCGTCAAGCAGCAGTACCCGCACAAGACGCTCGACGACGCGGTCTATGCGCTCGTCGTCAAGGACCTCGACGCGAAGGCGCAGAAAGACCCGGCCGTGCGTCAGCAACTCGCCGACGGTGTGAAGCAGCTCGACGCGCTCAACGGTTCGGACTGGACCAAACGCACGCCCGCCGAGCAGGCGCGCGATGTCGCCGCGATGCAGAAAACGCCGTTCTTCACGACCGTGCGCACGACGGCCATCGTCTCGCTGTACAGCAACGACATGGCCTACGCGCACTTCGGCTACGGCGCGGCGCAAGGCGACGGCGGCTATCTGACCAAGGGCTTCAACGATCTGGCGTGGCTGCCGAATCCGCCCGCCGCCGCGAGCGGTCCGATTCCCACCGACAGCTGAGCAACGGAGACCTGACATGGACGACAACAACAAGGTGCATTTCGCGCACAACGATGCGCGCGCCGTGGTCATCATCGGCTCCGGCGCGGGCGGCGGCACGCTGGCGAACGAGCTGGCGCAAAAGGGTATCGACGTGATCGTGCTCGAAGCGGGCAAGATGCATACGCAAGGCGATTTCACCACAGACGAATGGGGCTCGTTCTCGATGCTGTCGTGGCTCGACAAGCGTACGACGTCGGGCACGTGGCGCGTTGCCACCGACTTCCCGAACCTGCCCGCGTGGATCTGCAAGACAGTCGGCGGCACGACGACACACTGGGCGGGCGCGAGCCTGCGCATCAAGCCCCACGAATTCAAGGCGAAAACGAATTACGGCACGATCAAGGACGCGAACCTGCTCGACTGGCCCGTGACGGGCGAGGAGATGGCGCCGTGGTACGACCGCGCCGAAAAGAAAATGGGCGTGACGCGCACGAACGGTTTGCCTGGGCTGCCTGGCAACAACAACTTCAAGGTGATGTACAACGGCGCAACGAAGGTCGGCTACAAGGAATGCAACACCGGCCACATGGCGACCAACAGCATCGTGCGCGACGACCGCGCGCATTGCTTCCAGCGCGGTTTCTGCTTCCAGGGCTGTCGCACAGGCGCGAAATGGTCGACGCTCTACACGGAGATTCCGCGCGCGCAGGCCACGGGCCACATGGAATTGCGCACCCAGGCGCAGGTCGTGAAGATCGAAACGGATGCGAAGGGCAAGGCAAGCGCCGTCGTCTACTACGACGCCGCCGGCAAGCTGCAACGCCAGAAGGCGCGCATCGTCGCGGTGGCGGGCAATGCGATCGAAACACCACGTCTCTTGCTGAATTCGCATTCGAGCCGCTTCCCTGACGGGTTGGCGAATTCGTCGGGACAGGTGGGACGCAACTACATGCGTCACACGACGGGCTCCGTCTATGCCGTGTTCAACGACAAGGTCGACATGTACAAGGGCACGACGATGGCGGGCATCATCGAAGACGAAGCGCGCTTCGATACGTCGCGTGGTTTCGCGGGCGGCTATCACATGGAGACGGTGTCGCTGGGGCTGTCTTTCTATGCGGCGTTTCTCGATCCCGGCGCATGGGGCTCGGACTTCACGCAGGCGATGGACGCGTATCCGTACACGGCAGGCATGTGGATCGTCGGTGAGGACATGCCGCGCGAGACCAACCGCATCACGCTGAATACCGACGTGAAGGACCAGTACGGCCTGCCTGTGCCCAATGTGCATTTCGACGACCATCCGAACGACGAAGCGATGCGCGAGCACGGCTTCAAGCAGGGCAGCGCCGTGTATCAGGCGGCGGGCGCGAAGACCGTGTATAAGGTGCCGCCCTATCCGTCGACGCACAACCTCGGCACCGCGCGCATGAGCGCGAAAGCGCAGGACGGCGTGTGCAACCGTTTCGGCCAGACGCATGATGTGCCGAACCTGTTCATCTCCGACGGCAGCCAGTTCACGACGGGCGCGGCGGAAAACCCGACGCTGACCATCGTGACGCTGGCGATCCGTCAGGCCGACTACATCGCAGGGCAGATGAACAGGCGCACAATCTGATCGACGCACGTGAACTCATCGAGTGCGGCAGGCGGGCGCGATGAACGCCGCCGCACTCATACGAACAATGGAGACAAACCATGTGCAATGTCTACGTGAACGCGGACCCGATCCTTTACGAATCGCGCACGCGTTCGCTGCGCATCCACGGCGTGATTACGACTGTGCGTCTGGAGAATCTCTTCTGGGACGTGCTGCATGAAATCGCGTCGCGCGAGAACATGACGACCACGCAATTCGCCGTCAAGCTCTACGACGAACTCATCGCGCTGCGCGGTGAAGTGCCGAGCAATTTCGCATCGTTCCTGCGCGTGTGTTGCTTGAGGTATCTGTCGATCGTCGCGGGCAAAAGCGAGTTAACCAGCTTTCCCGTCCCCATCCCCGTGCCCGAGGTGAAACCGCGTGTACTGAAGACGGTGTGATCCCGTCGCGCGGTTTCTTTCAAAGTGCATGTGAACACGCGCCTCAGCGCGAGTGCGTGCGAAACGCCTCGCCACCCAGGCCCGCGCGATCGACGGCGACGATGCGGTTGCGGCCGTTGTCCTTCGCCTGATACAGCTGCGCGTCGATCAGGTTGATGAACGCGGTCGTGTCCATCCCGCCGGACAAATCAGTCGGCACGATGGTGCCCACGCCGAAACTCGCCGTTACGCGCTGCTGATGCGGCGAGCGCACATGCGCGATCGCCTCGGCATCGATCAGATCGCGGCAGCGTTCGGCCATTTTCACGGCCATATCCGCGTCCGTGTCCGGCAGCACCAGCACAAATTCCTCGCCGCCGAACCGTCCGAGAAAATCGCCGTCACGCGCGGCCTGTGCGAGCACGCCAGCGACGCGCTTCAGGCATTCATCGCCCTGGAGGTGGCCGTAGTAGTCGTTGTAGGCCTTGAAGAAGTCGATATCGATCATGATCAGCGACAGCGGCTTGCCGCTTCCCTGACCCGCAGCCCACTCGCGCTGCATCACGGCGTCGAACATGCGGCGGTTGCCCGCGCCCGTCAGTCCGTCCTTGAACGACAGGTCTTCGAGTTCCTTCTGCAGACGTGCGAGCTTTTCTTCCGTGCGCTTGCGTTCGCTGATGTCGAACATGAAGCCGATCAGCGAATCGACGCCGCCATCCGGCGTGCGCACTACATGCACGACGTCGCGCAGCCACACATAGCCGCCGTCTTTCGTCAGCGCGCGATAATCCGCTTCGTGATCGGTGCCCGCCTGCGACTGCGCGACGCAAAACTCGACCACCTTCTGCCGGTCATCGGGATGCATCCGTTCGGCCCAGTCGTTGACCGTTTTCCACGACGACGGCGCCCAGCCGAGCAGCGCCTCGATCTGCGGGCCGATGTAGGTGAAGGCCATCGTCGCCCAGTCGATCTTCCACGGAATCGCTTTGGTCGATTCGAGCAGCGTGCGATACACGGCGCTGTCGTGTTCGAGCCGCTCGCCTTCGGCGCGCATGCTGGCGCTGGCATCGTCATGGCGCAGAAACGCGGCGCCGAGCATGTCTTGCGTGTCGTCGATGTTTTTCATGGTCGCTTCGTGTTGGTCGCTTTGTGTTGGTCGATTACGCACAACGGGGTATCTCGTCACGTCAACGGCACGGCAACACCGCCGCTTGATCGGCTGAAACCCGGACGGACAATTCTACTGATGCAGCGGCGCCGCGTCGCGCGCGAGGTACGTCCTGAACGTCTCGATCAGCGCACGGACCTTGGACGGCGTGTGCTGCGTTGGCGGAAACACGGCCTGAATGCCCGCCGGCTCAGTCGACCATTCGGGCAAGAGCCGAACGAGGCGCCCCGCCGCGACGTCGTTGCCGATCGAAAAGTCCGTCAACAGCCCCAGTCCGCCGCCCGCGAGCGTCGCCGCGCGCGCGGCTGCCGCCGTGTTCACGAGAAACGCGTTCTCGCAACGGACGCTTTCCGTCGCGCCTTTCGTGTGGCGCATGTCGAGCGTGTGCGGGTGCGGCAAAACCGTCAGCGCGACGAAAGGCATTGCAGGGAGATCGGCGGGCGTCTGCGGCTCGCCCCAGGTCTCGATGAACGCGGGACTCGCGACGACCCATTTCTCGTAGCGCCCCAGCATCACTGCGCGATAGTTCGAATCCGCGAGACGACCGAGCCGGATCGCGACGTCGATGCCGTCCGCGATCAGATCGACAACGTGGTCGCTGCATAGCAGTTCGATATCGAGCTGAGGATGCGCGCGGCGCAGTTCCACCAGCACGGGCGCGACCACGAGCGTGCCGTAGTCGATCGGGCAACTCACGCGCAGTGTGCCGCGCACGGGTGCCTCCTCGCCGCCGATTTCAGCCAGCGCTTCCTCCGCTGCGCGCAGGATTTTCACGCTGGCGTCGTAGAACGCACGGCCTGCCTCGGTGATGCCGAGACGGCGCGTCGTACGCACCAGCAGGCTCGCGCCCACTTCCGCTTCGAGTCGCTGCATGTGCGTGCTGACCATCGTTTTCGCAAGCCCGAGCCGCGTGGCGGCCGCCGTCAGCGAACCCGCTTCGACCACGGCGACGAAGACGGCAAGCCGGTTCAGGTTCACGTCACGCACGTCGGCCATGTCGATTGTCCACTTTCAGATGATTGTGTTTTCAAGGTTATCAGGCTTCTGCGGCCGCGCGCCGCGCATTAACCTCCTATTGTCCAACATGACTGAACCCGGAGTGACGAATGCCCGCAGCCAAGCCCGCCCAGCCGATCCGCCTGTACACGACCCTGCTGTCGGGTCATGGGCATCGCGTGAAGCTGTTCCTGACTTTGCTCGACCTGCCGTTCGAAGTGATCGAACTGGACATGCGCGCCGGTGACAACCGCAAGCCGGAGTATCTGGCGCTGAATCCGTTCGGCCAGGTGCCCACCATCCAGGACGGCGATGTGACGCTGTTCGATTCGAACGCGATTCTGGTGTACCTGGCAAAGCGCTACGGCGACGCGTCGTGGCTGCCGGAAGACCCGCTCGGCGCGGCTGCCGTGCAGCGCTGGCTGTCGCTGGCGGCGGGACAGATTGCGTTTGGTCCGTGCTCGGCGCGGCTCGTCACCGTGTTCGGCGCGCCGCTGAATCATGAGACGGCGAAGGGCATCGCGGTGAAGCTGTTCGACGTGATCGACCGCGAATTGGCCGCGAAGCCGTTCGCAGCAGGCGAGCACGTGACGATCGCCGATATCGCCGCGCACACGTATATCGCGCACGCGCCGGAAGGCGGCGTGTCGCTGGAGCCGTATCCGAACATTCGCGCGTGGTTGCGCCGCGTGGAGGCGCTGCCGCGCTTCATCGCGATGCCGGCGACGAAGGCGGGGCTGCTCGCCGAGTAGTCAGCGACGAGCGGTTCCGTACGACGCAACACGCTGACGTATTGCCTGCAGGAGCCTGACATGTCCGATTTCATTCCTCTGAACGGCTGGGGCCTCGACACCTCGCCGTTTCACGCCGACGAACTCGCCGCGCAGCGGCTCGCAGGCGTGGACAGTCAGGCGAACTCGTCGGGGCGGCGCAGCATTCGCCGCTACATGCCGGACCAGCACCGCCAGTTCTTCGCGCAGCAGCCGTTCATGGTGTTCGGCGGCGTCGATGCGAGCGGGCAGCCGTGGGCGACGATTCGCACGGGCGAACCGGGCTTCGTGTCGTCGCCGGATGCGCGCACGCTGCGCATCGACAGCCGCGCGCTGCCCGGCGATCCGCTCGGTCCGCGCTGGCAGACGGGCGCGATGATCGGCGGCCTCGGCATCCAGCCGCATACGCGGCGGCGCAACCGGATCAACGGCGTCGTGACGGGCGTGGACGGCGATATGGTTACGCTCGAAGTGACCCAGAGCTTCGGCAACTGCGCGAAGTACATTCAGGGGCGTGTGCCGACTTTCATCGACCGTGCTGAAGGTGGCGTTGTAGTGCCGCAGGAAATCTCGACGCATTTGAGCGACGCGGACCGCGCGTTCCTCGCGCGCGCCGACACCTTCTTCATCGCGAGCGCGAATATGGCGGACGACGCGGGCTTTGCGCGCGGCGTCGACGTGTCGCATCGCGGCGGCGCGCCGGGTTTTGTGCACATCGACGACGCGGCGACGCTCACTACGCCCGACTTCACGGGCAACAAGTTCTTCAACACGATCGGCAATCTGCTGCACGATCCGCGCGCGGGCCTGCTGTTCATCGACTTCGCGAGCGGTGATCTGCTGTATCTCGCAGTGCGCGCCGAGATCATCTGGCAGGGCGCCGAACTGGCCGCTTTCGAAGGCGCCGAAAGGTTGATGCGTTTCCATGTGCAGGAAGTGCGGCGCAGCAAGGGCGTGCTGCCGTTTCGCTGGTCCGATGTCGAATACGCGCCACAGTTCGCAGCAGCAATTCGCAAGGCAGCTGCCGCGTCGCCGTGGCACAAGCTGAAGGTGGCGGCTGTCGTCGAAGAGACGGCTTCGATTCGCTCGTTCTATTTCGAATCCACCGACGGCGCGCCGTTGCCTGCGTATCAGCCGGGCCAGTATCTACCGATTCGCGTGCCCGTCGAAGGACGCGATGCGCCGCTGACGCGCACTTATACGCTGTCCGACGCGCACGATCCGCATCACTACCGGATCAGCGTGAAGCGTGAGGGCATCGCATCGAACTGGCTGCACGGCCATCTCGCGGCGGGCTTGGAGATCGAGGCGATGGCGCCGCGCGGCGCATTCGTCTTCGACGCGCGCAGCCCACGGCCGGCGGTGTTCATTTCCGCCGGCATCGGCATCACGCCGATGATCGCGATGCTCCATCACGAACTGAACGCGCGCGTCGTGGGCGATAGTCAGGCAAAACGTCTGTTCTTCTTTCATGGCGCGCGCAGCGATCGCGATCGTCCGTTCAGCGCGCATCTGAAAGACGTGGCGGCGCGTTATCCGTTGGTGTCGATGCATCTGTTCGACAGCGCGGCGAGTGAGCCTGCCGAAGGCATCACGCAAGGGCGCGTGGACATCGCCGCGTTGAAGCGCGCGCTGCCGTTCGACGACTACGATTTCTATCTATGCGGCCCCGAGCAGTTCATGCGCGACCTGTATGAAGGTTTGCGCGCGCTGAACATCGCTGACGAACGCATTCGTTTCGAAGCGTTCGGCCCTGCAAGCGTGAAGCGCACGCTGACGCTGGCCGAACCCGTCGCGGAAGAAAAATCCGAAGCAGGCGGCGCGCAAGTGACGTTCGCGCGCTCGCAACGCACGGTCCAATGGCTGCCGAAGCATGGCAGCCTGCTCGATCTCGCGGAAAAGCACGGCATCAAAGCGCAATCGAGTTGCCGTTCAGGCATGTGCGGCACGTGTTCGACGAAAGTGTTGTCGGGACAGGTCGCGTACGACGGCGAAATCGAAGCGGAAGTCGCGGACGGTTGCGCGTTGATTTGTATGGCGCATCCCGTTGTGGAAGGGGAGCGTGCGAGCCTGACGCTGGACCTGTGAGCCTGACTGTTCAGATCACTTGCCTGCGCCCGTCGAAGGTACGCATGTGAGGACCAGCGAGCTGCCGTTGCCCGCTTCGGCACTCAACCTCGCGCGATGAAACTCACGGTGATCGCAGGTCCATTCTGCGGTGAAATCGCGCGCGCATGACGCTCGCTGCGTTGCAGAGAGCCGCGTGTTCACGATGTAGCGACAGGTCGCGCGATCGTTGCAGTGCTTGGCGAGATCGCGCGTGGCGTTACCTGTTGCCGCGCCGCAATTCGCGCCGTACGTGCCCGATTCGATGCGGATGCGTTCCGCTTGAGCTTGCGCTTCAATGCTGAAGACGGAAGCAGCGAAAGCGACGATCACAAGCAAACCGGGTCTTCGCGCCATGGTGTTTTTCCCGCTATTCGTCGCGCAATCGCGCCAGCACCGAAGCGACGATACGATCGCAATGCGCGCCGCCGAACTCGAATAGCGCCGGTCCCAACTTTTCCACTTCGTCCGCAAGCGATTCGCGCAACAGCAGTTTCGCCCTGAAATGACGGCTGCGCACCGTGGCTTCGGGAATATCGAGGCATTGCGCCGTTTCTTCGACGCTCATCTCTTCAACCGAACGCAGCACGAATACGGTGCGAAAGCCGGAAGGCAGCGCATCGAGCTTTCGTTCGAGCAGCGCGCGAATTTCCGCGCGTGCCGCCGCCTGGTCGGGCGCGTGGTGGTCGTGGGCGTTCAGCGTGTCCATGATGGATGACATGTGCTCGTCGTCGGGACAATCGTGGAGCATCGGCAGCACGTTCTGGCGTCGCGCTTCGCGGCGCATCCGCCCGAAGCATTCGTTCAGCACGAGACGCGAGAGCCATGTGAAGAGCCGTGCATCGCCGCGAAACTGCGCGATGGACCGGTAGGCGTTCAGATACGCGTCCTGCAATGCGTCTTCTGCTTCGGCATCGTTGCGCAGCGTGGCGCGCGCAAGACGATAGAGACGCCGGTTGTGGCGGCGCATCAGCAATTCGAATGCGGTGCGGTCGCCCGCCACGATGCGGCGCACGATCGCCGCGTCGTCATCGTCGGAACGTGGTGTAGAAGCGGCTCGCGCCGTCATGCCGTTCATCGTGTCGCTCTTCATGTCGTCATGGTGCCGGTTCGACGATCAGTGTGCCATGCATCGTCGGATGAAAGATGCAGCGGTACGTATAGCGGCCAGGCGTGCTGACCCGGTAGCGCCATGCTGCGTCGGGCGCGATGCTGCGGGAATCGAAGCCTTTTGCGTCGGTACTTGCCGTGTGCGCAACGAGATCCTTGTTGACCCACACGACCTCGTCGCCGCGATGCACGGTCAGCATGGGCGGGTCGAAGCGCATCTGCTCGATCGTCACGACATAAGCGCCGGCAAACGCGGGCACTGCAAACGCACACGAGGCCATTGCGAACCCGCACAGCACAGCATTGCGCACGCTGCTCATTGCGCTTGCGGCAGCGATGCCTGCACCATCTTCGCGTGTTCGAGATGCGCGACGAACGCGGGCCTCACTTTCACTAGCAGCGCTTTCAGTTCGGCGTTCTGCGCGGACGGGATCAGCGTCTTGTCGAGCGCATCGATCACGTTCTGGTGATACGTGACTTCATGGTCGATATACGCACGATCGAATTTCGTGCCCTGCAGCGGCTTCAGATTCGCGATGTTCGCTTCGCCGCCCTGTTTGAGGCTGTCGCTGGTCGGATTCGTTTCGGGTTTGACGCCGAGCTTGTGCGCGAGATCGACGGCCGCCTTGTTGACGCCCGTATGGTCCGTGACCATTTGCTGCGCGAACGCTTTTACGTCCTTCGAATGCGTCTTCGATTCGGCGAGCTTGCCCGCGTCGATATCGGCCTGATTCGCGGCGACGACGATGGCGGCGATTTGCGGATCGGTCGGACCTGAGCCTTGGGACCAGGCGGGAGCGCCTGCGATTGCAAGCGCGGTGAGCAGGAACCAGCGTGCGGATTTCATCTGAAGCCTCCAGGAAGATGTGCGGCCTGCCGTCTTCATGAAGGGCAGGCGCTCGGGCACGATTCGAGGAGTTAGATGTCACGAACCGGAAGGCTGTTCCGGGGCACGCGCTTCACTGCTGTTGCTGTAGAACTTCGTTCAACCTTCAGCCGTGCGTGCGCGTTTTGCGCACGGGTGGGAAATGCTTTTTGCCCGACGTGAAGCTCAGACGCCGAAAGCGCTCGCGTTTGTGCTCCTCCTCGAAGTGCGCGACAGAAGGCTTCACGAGATCGCTGCGCGACACGACGCCGAGCAGTTGCATCGAATCGCGATCGACGACGACAGGCAGCCGCTCAAGATCATGCACGGCCAGGCGCGTCGCGACGAGGCGGCAGGTTTCATCGGGCAGCGCGACGAGCGGCGACCCGCCTTGCAGCACGTCGGCGAGCGGCGTATCGAGCGTATGTGGCGTCGCGCCTTCGCGCACGGCATCGAGCATCGCGCGGTCGACGATGCCGAGCACTGCGCCGTTCGCGCGCAGGACGGGATACGCACGCCGCTTCTGCGTCGCGCCGAAATACGCGGCGAGCGCGTCGCGCACGCTGAGCGTGCCGTCGATCGAATCGACCTTTTGCGTCATCACTTCATCGACGTAATGCCGTTCGAGTGGATCGACGCCGTACTCGCGATAGATGTGATAACCGCGCCGCGCGATCTTCTCGGTCATGATCGAGCGCTTCATCACGACGGTCGCGAAGCCGTGCGCGACCAGCGTCGCGGCGAGCAGCGGCAGCAGCGCGTTGCTGTCGTGCGTGAGGCCGAAGGCGAACACGATGGCCGTCAGCGGCGCGCCGAGCGTGGCGCCGAGCGTCGCGGCCATGCAGACGAGCGGCCACAGCGCGGGCTCGTTGCCGGGCAGCACGTGACCAAGCACGGTGCCGAGTCCCGCGCCGAGCATCAGCAGCGGCGCGAGCACGCCGCCCGACGTGCCGGAGCCGAGCGCGATCACCCAGATCACCGCCTTCACGACGAGAATCGCCACCGCGACCTGCAACGCGATATGTTGATGCAGCAGATCGCCGATCACGTCATAGCCGACGCCAAGCGCACGCGGCTCGATGAATCCGCCGATACCCACCGCCAGCCCGCCGATGGCAGGCCACCACATCCAGTGCAGCGGCAGCTTGTGAAAGAGGTCTTCCGTCTTGTAGAGCGCCGCCGACAAGCCTGATGCGAGCGCGCCCGACAACAGCCCCGCGATGACGCACGACACGAGCGAAATGGCCGTCGGCGGCGCGGTTTGAAGCGCAAACAGGGGATCGGTGCCGAAGAAGATCGCGCGCGCGAAACCGGCCACAGCGCAGGCCAGCGCGACAGGCAAAAAGCTGCGCGGCCGCCATTCGAACAGCAGCAATTCGACGGCGAGCAGCACGGCGGCGACGGGCGTGCCGAACACGGCCGTCATGCCCGCGGCGGCGCCCGCGACGAGCAGCGTCTTGCGCTCCGCAGAGGTAACCTTCACGCACTGCGCGATCAGCGAGCCGAGCGCGCCGCCCGTCATGATGATGGGGCCTTCCGCGCCGAACGGGCCGCCGCTGCCGATCACGATGCCCGACGACAAAGGCTTGAGCACGGCGACCTTCGGCGACATGCGGCTCTTGCCGAACAGGATGGCTTCGATCGCTTCGGGAATGCCGTGCCCGCGAATCTTCTCCGAGCCGAAGCGCGCCATCATGCCGACGATCAATCCGCCGATCACGGGAATCACGATCACCCACGCGCCGAGCGTATTCGTGGCAGGCGACCGGTCGACGAACGAAAAGCTGCCGAAGAAAAACAAGTTGGTGAACAGATGAATCAGGCTCAGCAGCACGTATGCGGCAAGCGTGCTGAGCAGGCCGATGCCCGCCGCCAGCGCGGAAATGCCGGGCAAGCGCGAGTTGCTGGAAAAGTCCCGCTTGTGAGAGATGTCGCTCATGAGTGGTGTGTCAAATGCGGTGTCGCTTTCAAACTGGAGGCCGGAATCAGAGATCGATTTGCGGAATCGTGAACGCGCCCTTGAGCGAGCGCAGCTCGGCGCGATGCAGTTCCGCAAGCCGCGCCAGCACCTTTTCTCCTGCTTTCAGCAGATGCACTTCCACCTGGCGGCGGTCGGTCTCGCTGACCTTGCGCTTGACCAGTTCCAGCGCTTCGCAGCGCGATACCAGCGCGACCACGCCGTGATGCTGCGCCTGCAGCCGCTCCGCCAGTTCGCCGATGGTGGCCCATTCGCGATCGGGATAGCCCTTGATATGCAGCAGCAACAGATACTGCAGCGGCGTAATGCCTTCGCCCTGCGCGGCCTGCTCGGAGAAGCGCTCGAAGCGCCGCATCTGATAGCGAAACTCAGAGAGCTGTTCGTAGTCCGCCTTGTTCAACGTGCGTGTAAGAACTTTCATGTCGATGGCCGCGCAAGGGAAAACAAAAAATCTATCACAAAATGATATAAATGGCGATGCCTGCGCATCGCCACTCGGTATCTTCAGGACCTTTGATTCAAGCGGCGCGCGATGGCCGCGCTCAGGCAGCAGGGCGCTGTTGCGCCTGAGCCTGAGCTTGAGCCTGCATCTGCGTCTGCCGGTACAGACCCGCGATCAGATCGGACTGCGTGATGATGCCGACCAGCCTGTCATGCGAGTCGATCACGGGAATGTGATGGTGGCCGTCGTCGGCGAAGAGCGGCACCAGTTCGACGATCGGCGTGCTGGTCGAGACGGTGCGCACGTGCGTCGTCATGACGGTGCTGACGAGTCGCCCGCGTGTCGCGTCGCGCTTGAAGAGACGCGCCGACAGCGCTTCCATCAGACGCAGGTCTGCGCTTTTCGGCTTGTTCGCGAGATCGGCGCGCGTGACGATGCCGGCCACGTGTTGACGCTTGTCGACGACGGGCAGCGCCTTGATCGAGTGACGCTGTAACAGGTCCGCTGCGGCGCGCAACGTGCTGTCGGGCGTGACGCTGACGACGGGCGCCGACATCACGTCGCGGCATGCCAGTTCGCTGAAGGTGCGCGCGTAGGCCTGCAACTGCGTTTCGCGAAACAGCGTTTCGAGGTCGTCAGGGTCGATGTCGAGCAGTTCGCCGCGCCGGTTCAGCACGGCTTCGAGGTCGGCGCGCGTGATGCTGTTGCCCGTTGCGGGCGCTTGCGGCACGGACGGCGCGGCGCGCGTCGCGTGCGGATAGCGGTGGCCCGTCACCGCGTGATAGACGAGCGCCGCGCCGAGCAGCGCCGCCGACTGGATCAGGATCGGCTCGAGCACGAAGCGAAAGCCGAGCGCATGAATGGCGGGTCCGCCCACCACGGCCGTCAACGCGACGGCGCCCGATGGCGGGTGCACGCAACGCAGCGCGAACATCGCGGCGATCGCCACGCCCACCGCGAGCGCCGCCGCTGCGACAGGATCGGAGATCAGCATCGCGGAGGCCACGCCCACCGTCGCCGACACCAGATTGCCGCCGATGATCGACCACGGTTGCGCGAGCGGACTGGCGGGCACGCCGAACAGCAGCACGGCCGACGCGCCCATCGGCGCGACCAGCAGCGGAATGTTCACGTTCGGACCGAGCAGCAGATGCATGCTGCCGCCCGTGAACGCAATGCCGATCAACGCGCCGAGCGCCGAGCGCATGCGCTCGGGCCATTTGACGTTCATCGCGGCGGGATAAAAGCGAGCCAGCCACTGGAAAAAAGGGGAACGGGTCAAGATATTGTTCTGTTGAGGGAAACGGGCAGGCGTAAGTTAAGGGAAAAGCTGTCAGAAAGGAAACAATTTGTCGTCATGGATATATGCCAACGTGATATAAATCCCGCGTAACGCCCGCCCGGCGGACGCTTGTCGGGCCTGTAAGTGCAGGGAAAACCCGTACGCTGTGCATAGTTGCACTGCATCATAGCGTGATATGAAATGGGCATAGCAAGGCCGCCATGGCTGCTGGCGTCCGCGTTGGTCGCTGGCACATTGCCGCATTAACGGGCATGATCGTGCCATGTGCCTGCGTCAAGCCTTCGAGGCACATGCCCAACCCACCGAAGCACCCTGTGGAGATCAAGCATGGAACCCTTTGACGCCGCCAATCCGTTCGCCGAGTTCAACAAGCTGTTCGAACAGTTCAAGCTGCCCGGATTCGACGTGCCGGCCGTGATGGAAGCGCGTCGCAAGGACGTCGAGGCTCTGATCGCCGCCAATCAGACGGCCGTGCAGGGCATTCAGGCGCTCGCGCAGAAGCAGGCCGAAATGCTGCGTTCGACGCTATCCGAGCTGCAGGATGTCGCGCAGAAGCAGGCAGCCTCCGGCGGTGTGCCGTCGGCGCAGACCGCGGAACTCGTCCAGCAGACGCTGCACAAAGCGCTCGCGGACATGCAGCAGCTCACGCAAGCCGCGTATCGCACGCAGGCCGATTCGTATGCGGTGATCGCGAAGCGCGTCGAAGAGAACGTCGAAGAGCTGAAGACACTGCTGCAGAAGAAGTAACGCGCGTTCGCGGCAGGCTGCAACGCGAGGCTGGCCGCGCGTGCGCGGCTTGTGCGTGACTACTTGCGCGCCGACGCCTGCGCGATCACACGATGCACGAAACGGAGCTTGTCGACGACAGGCGGCGCCAGCGCGAATGGATAACCGTCCGGCATGCCGAGACTGCGGTTCAGGCTGTTCAGCACGTCCGTCAGCGGAAACCAGCGCTTCATCAGGTTATCGAAGCTCGCTTCCTCGACGGGCGTCTGGTCGGTCAGCGACGGCTCGTTCGGCGCGGGCGGCAGCAGCGCAAGCCCGTATGCCGTCGACGTATCTATCACCTCGACGATCATCAGATAGTGCGCCCACGTTTCGGCCCAGTCTTCCCACGGATGCATCGTCGCGTACGCGCTGATGAATCTGTTTTCCCAGTCGGCGGGTGCGCCGTTGCGATAGTAGTTGTCCATCGCTTCGCGATAGTCGGCTTGATCGTCGCCGAAGCGCTCGCGAAACGGTTTGAGCCAGTGCGTCCCCGCAACCAGCTTTTCGAAGTAGTAATGCCCCGACTCGTGGCGGAAATGCCCCAGGAGCGTTCGATACGGCTCGCGCATGTCGGTGCGGACTTTCTCGCGGTGCGCGTCGTCGGCTTCGGCCACGTTCAGCGTGATGCGGCCGTTGTCATGTCCCGTCATCACCGCCTCGCCGTCCCCCGTGTTCTCGCGGAAGTCGAATTCGAGGCCGTTGTCGGGATCGACCTGGCGCGATTCGATCGCGAGGCCGAGCGATTCGAGCGTATAGAGCAGGCGGCGCTTCGCGGTCTCCAGCCGGTACCAGTAGAGCCGGTTGTTCGGTTCCGCGAGATTCGGGATCGTGTGCGTGAGACGGCATGAGCGGCACAGCGTTTCGGGATCGTCGGCGGGCAGCATCCAGTTGCAGATGTTCTCGACCGCGTAGTTGTGGCATTGACGGAACAGCTTGCCTTTGACGTCGGGATGCAGGCTGCGCCACTGGCCATCGCCCGCGTCTTCGAACGCACTGATTTCGGCCAGTTCGGGCACGTAGCCGAGCAACGCCTCGCAGCGCTCGCACAATACGTTTTCGAAGAACACGCGCTGGTCGCACCGGTTGCAATGGAAGGCTTTCATCGCTTCAATCCGTTTACGTTTATGTCGTCGTGCAGTGGATGAGATGTGTGTCAGGCGGACGTGCAGCGCGCCGTTTATAGCAGCATCCGCGCGCGTGAGGTTCCCGCAATCTTCATGCCGCTTCGCTATAACGTCGTGGGTCTTGCGCACATTACGTGCGCGAATGACCCGCCGCATGCGCCGCTTTGGTGCGTGTGGTCGGTCGCGTGGCACGCGTGCTTTGTCATTCGAAGTCCTTTGAAGCATGAGGCCGCCACGTGACAATGCGATAGCTGCAAATGCAGCAACGGCTGCGTTTTCACGCTCAACGGCATAGAGCTTGCTTTTCGCGTCTGCCCCCTTATCGGCCTTTCCCGCCCAGGAGTCCGGAGTGTCCATACGTGTCGCGCTGAACCATGTCACGCATTACCGCTATGACCGTCTCGTCGGATTGTCGCCGCAGGTCGTGCGGCTGCGCCCGGCTCCGCATTGCCGCACGCCGATCCTGTCGTACTCGATGCGCGTCGAGCCGGAAGTGCACTTCATCAACTGGCAGCAGGACGCCTTCGCGAACTACCAGGCGCGGCTCGTGTTTCCCGAGCGCACGCCCGAGTTCAAGATCACGGTCGATCTCGTCGCGGAAATGGCCGTCTACAATCCGTTCGATTTCTTCCTGGAGCCGGCCGCCGAAAAGTTTCCGTTCGAGTACGCGCCTGAGCTTGCGGCCGAACTGGCGCCATATCTCGTCAAACGCGAAATGACGCCGCGCTTCAAGGAGTTCGTCGCGAGCATCGACCGTTCGCCGCGTGTCACAGCGGATTTCCTCGTCGAGCTGAACCAGCGTCTGCAGCACGACATCCGCTATCTGATCCGGATGGAGCCGGGTGTGCAGACGCCTGAGGAAACGCTCGTCAATGGGTCAGGCTCGTGCCGCGATTCGGGCTGGCTGCTGGTCGAGACGCTGCGCCAGCTGGGGCTGGCGGCGCGCTTCGTGTCGGGTTACCTGCTGCAGCTTGCGCCCGATACCAAGTCGCTCGATGGCCCGAGCGGCACCGAATACGATTTCACCGACCTGCACGCGTGGTGCGAAGTGTTCCTGCCCGGCGCGGGCTGGATCGGCCTCGATCCGACCTCGGGCCTGCTCGCGGGCGAGGGCCATATTCCCGTCGCGTGCACGCCGGAGCCGGGCAGCGCCGCGCCGATTTCGGGCGCCGTCGACGAGTCCGAAGTCGAGTTCGAGCACGCGATGTCGATCACGCGCGTGCTCGAAACGCCGCGCGTGACCAAGCCCTATACGGAAGCCGCGTGGGACCGCGTGCTGACGATGGGCGCGCACGTCGACAGCCAGCTCGGCGCGATGGACGTGCGCCTGACGATGGGCGGCGAGCCGACCTTCGTGTCGGTGCGCGACCGCGACGCCGCTGAATGGAACACCGACGCGCTCGGCCCGACCAAGCGCGGTTATGCCGTCGCGCTGATGGACAAGCTGCGCGGCCACTACGGCGCGAACGGCTTTCTGCATATCGGCCAGGGCAAGTGGTATCCGGGCGAGCAGTTGCCGCGCTGGGCGCTGTCGCTGTACTGGCGCGCGGACGGCGAGCCGTGCTGGAACGATCCGGCGCTGTTCGCCGACGAGCGCAGCCCCGGCCGCTATACATCCGACGATGCGCACCGCTTCATCACGCGGCTCGCCGGCAAGCTGTCCGTCGACAGCGAGTACGCGCAGCCTGGTTACGAGGACACGTGGTACTACCTGTGGCGCGAGCGCCGCTTGCCCGTCAACGTCGATCCGTTCGATTCGCGTCTCGACGACGAAATGGAGCGCGTGCGGTTGCGCCGCGTGTTCGAGGCGGGGCTGTCGGGCGTAACGGGTTATGTGCTGCCGCTGGCCCGCGCGACGACTGGCCCGGGCTGGACGAGCGGCGCGTGGTTCTTCCGCGACGCGCGCATGTACCTGATTCCCGGCGACTCGCCGATGGGCTTGCGCCTGCCGCTCGATTCGCTGCCGTGGGTTGCGGAGGAAGATTATCCGTACCAGCATGCGCACGATCCGTTTGCGGAACCCGCGCCGCTACGCACGTCGGCGCAATTGCGGATGCAGTATGAAGGTGTGTCGTACGACGCTCGTCGCGGTGTCGGATCAGGCGGTGGACGCGGCGCGGGCTCAAGCGGACACGGCACAGGCACGCTGCCTCAGGACCGCCTTCCCGAGCGCGGCGAATCGGCAGCATCGCTGATCCGCACGGCACTGTGCGTCGAGGTGCGCAGTCCGGCGCGCGCGGCGGGCCCGAAAGTGGAGGCCGACGCCTTGGGCGATGGGCGTGCGCTGCTGCACGTCTTCATGCCGCCGCTCACTGAAGTCGACGACTATCTCGACCTGCTTGCCGCGATCGAAGCCACGGCCGCCGAGCTGAAGATGCCCGTCGTGATCGAAGGCTATCCGCCGCCGCGCGATCCGCGTCTGCATGTGCTGCAAGTGACACCCGATCCCGGCGTGATCGAAGTCAACATTCATCCGGCGAAGAACTGGAACGAACTCGTCGATCACACCGAGTTCCTCTACAACGCTGCGCACGAGACGTATTTGAGCACCGAGAAGTTCATGCTCGACGGCCGCCATGCGGGCACGGGCGGCGGCAATCACTTCGTGCTCGGCGGCGCGACGCCTGCCGACAGTCCGTTCCTGCGCCGCCCGGATCTGCTCGCAAGCCTCGTCGCTTACTGGCACAACCATCCGTCGCTGTCGTACCTGTTTTCCGGGCTGTTCATCGGGCCAACCAGCCAGGCGCCGCGTATCGACGAAGCACGTAACGATCAGGTCTACGAGCTCGAACTGGCGTTCAGCGAATTGCAACGGCAGATCGATCTGCTCGGTGGCCAGGGTAGCGCGCAACTGCCGCCGTGGATGATCGACCGCGCACTGCGCAACATCCTGATCGACGTGACGGGCAACACGCACCGCGCCGAGTTCTGCATCGACAAGCTCTATTCACCCGATGGCCCGACGGGCCGACTTGGCCTGCTCGAACTGCGCGGCTTCGAAATGCCGCCGCACTCGCGCATGAGTCTCGTGCAGCAACTGCTGCTTCGCGCGCTGGTCGCGAAGTTCTGGAAGACGCCGTACACCACGCCCCTCACGCGCTGGGGCACCGGCTTGCACGACCGCTTCCTGCTCGGCACGTTCGTGCAGATGGATTTCGACGATGTGCTTGCCGATCTGCGCGGTGCGGGCTACGCGTTCGACAGCGAATGGTTCGCGCCGCACTTCGCGTTCCGCTTCCCGGCCATCGGCGAGATGCACGCGAACGGCATGTCGCTGACGATCAGCGGCGCGCTGGAGCCGTGGCACGTGATGGGCGAAGAGGGCGCGGCGGGCGGCACGGTGCGGTATGTCGATTCGTCGGTGGAGCGGCTCGAAGTGAAGGTGCTGGGGCTGAACGACAATCGCCATGTCGTGAGCGTCAATGGCGTGTCCCTGCCGCTGCAGCCGACGGGCCGCATCAGCGAATTCGTCGCGGGCGTGCGCTTCCGCGCATGGGAGCAGTCGTCGTCGCTGCATCCTACGATAGGCGTCGATGCGCCGCTGACGTTCGATGTCGTCGATACCTGGACGGGACGCTCGATCGGCGGATGCCAGTATCATGTCGCTCATCCGGGCGGACGCAACTATCAGACGTTCCCGGTGAACGCGTACGAAGCGGAAAGCCGGCGACGCTCGCGCTTCTTCACGACGGGCCACACGCCGGGGCCGCTCGTGACGCAAGCGCCGCCGCGCAGCCTGGAGTTTCCGTTCACGCTGGATTTGCGGCACTGGTAAGCCGCTGCTTCAACCTTAGCCCATAACGACAGACTCGCGACGACATCTTGGCTTTTCAATCGACCTTTCCGTTCGAAGCGGCAGCAGGCCATCCCGACGCGCTGGCGCTGCTGCGCTCGCTGCCGTTGCTCGACGTGCGCGAAGGCCACTGGGACGAACTGCGCGACGAATCGGGCGCGCTGCGCGAGCCATGGCGGCGCTTTTTCGAGTTGCTCGGCGAGGAAGGCATCGCGGGTCTGGAGCCGGGGCGCGCATCGATCGCCCAGCAGGTGCGCGACAACGACATCACGTACAACGTCTACGCGGACAAGGGCGAGCCGCGCCCGTGGTCGCTCGACCTGCTGCCGTTCATCATCGGCGAAGACGAGTGGGCGCATATCGAGCGCGGCGTGAAGCAGCGCGCGCAGCTGCTCAACGCGATCGTCGCCGATGTGTACGGTCCGCAGATGTTGCTGCAGCAAGGCAAGCTGCCCCCCGCGCTCGTCTATGGGCACCCGGGCTATCTGCGGGCCGTGAAGGGCTTCGCGCCGCCGGGCGGCCAGTTCCTGCAGGTGATCGGCGTCGATCTGGCGCGTGCGCCCAGTGGCGAGTGGACGGTCGTGTCGCATCGCACCGAAGTGCCGTCGGGCCTCGGCTACGCACTGGAAAACCGCATGATCGTGTCGAGCGTATTCGCCGACGCGTTCCGCGAATTGCGCGTGAGCCGCCTTGCGCCGACGTTTTCCACGCTGATCGCGACGCTCGCCGAATGGGCGCGCGCGACGATGCGCAACGGCAAGACGGACAGCGCGCCGCATATCGCGCTGCTCACGCCGGGGCCGTTCGCGGAGACCTATTTCGAGCATGCGTTTCTGGCGCGCTATCTGGGCGTGACTCTCGTCGAAGGCAAAGACCTGACGGTGCGCAACGACATGCTGTATCTGAAGACGCTCACGGGTCTGGAGCGCGTGCACGTCGTGGTGCGGCGCCTCGACGACGCGTTCTGCGACCCCGTCGAACTGCGCGCCGACTCGACGATCGGCGTGCCGGGGCTGTTGCAGGTGATGCGCGCGGGCAATGTGATCGTGTCGAACGTGCCGGGTTCGGGCTTTCTCGAATCGCCGGCGATGCACGGTTTTTTGCCGGGCATCGCGCAGACCTTGCTGAACGAGCCGCTGCTGCTCAACGGCGTGTCGACGTGGTGGTGCGGCGAGGACGCCGCGCGCGAGCATGCGTTCGGGAACATGGACGACGCCTTCCTGCAACCGACGTGGCCCACGCGCACGCCGGACGGGCCGCCTGGCATCGCGCCTGGCGCGCAGCGGCTCGACGCGTGGAAGAGCCGCATCGAGCGCGCGCCTGATGCGTTCACGATCCAGCAGCCGCTGCCGTATTCGTGCACGCCGCGCTACGAAGACGGCACGCTCGGCAACCGGCCGAGTGTGCTGCGCGCCATCGCTGTCGCCGATGCGAGCGGCAGCTGGCACGTGCTGCCCGGCGGCTTCACGCGGCTCGCGGGGGAGCGGCAGGCGTCGGTGTCGATGCAGTTCGGCGGCAGCAGCGTCGATACGTGGGTGCTGTCGAGCCATCCGAATTCGACCTTCACGCTGTTGCCTTCGCCGCTCAAGCCCGCGGATCTCGCGCGCAAGCATCGCACGGTGTCGAGCCGCGCGGCGGAGAACCTGTTCTGGAGCGGCCGGTACGGCGAGCGTGCGGAAAACAACGTGCGGCTGCTGCGGTTGATTCTCGGCTCGCTGGAAAGCAACGGCGCGGACACCATGTTCGGGACGCTCGCGGAGCTCGCGCTGCAATACGGCCTCGTGCAACCGGGCGACATCGTGGCGGGCCAGTCGCTGCGGGCGTTCGAGCGCACGCTGGTTGCGAATCTGCACGAAAACACGGGCGCTTATAGCATCGGCCAGAATCTCGCGAGCCAGGCGCGCGCGAGCGGCGAGATACGCGGCCGGCTTTCGAACGATCACTGGCGCATCACGCTCGCCGCGCGCAACGACTTCCGCGACGCGCTGCACGAACTGACGCCGGCGGCGGCCGTGTCGTCGAATGCGTCTTCGCGCGGCAAGGCACGCTACAACCGCGTGTCGCTGATGAACGCGCTCGAACATCTTTCGACGCAGCTCGCGGCGATCAGCGGCGCACAAGGCGACCGCATGACGCGCGACGAAGCGTGGCGCTTGATGTTCGCGGGCCGGCATATCGAGCGCGTGTGGGCGATGACGTCGATACTGCGCGTCGTCGCGATGCAGCGCCAGCTGGCAACGCCCGCCGCGTTCGATCTGCTGCTGCAACTGTTCGACAGCACGCTCACGTATCGCTCGCTGTATCCAGGGCGCCTCGAAGTGCCCGCGCTGATCGATCTGCTCGTGATCGAGCCGACCAATCCGCGCGGACTGTACGGCGTGTACGCGCGGCTGTGCTCGAAGCTCGACGATATTTCGATGGCGGCGGGCAACACGCGCCATCGGCGTTTCAACGACATGCTGCCGGACGTGAGCACGCTGCCCTCGCTGGAACAGTTGTGCACGACCGACGACAGCGGCATGTACGAGGAACTGATCGCGCTGTGCGACCGCCTCGCGATGAGCATGACGGCAGCGGCGAATGAAATCAGCGCGCGCTATTTCAGCCACGCGAACACGCTGGCCCCGCAGGTGTCGTCATGAAGGACGCGCAGACGCTGCTGTCCGTGTCGCACCGCACGACCTATCACTATTCGACGCTCGTCGAAACCGCGCAGCATCTCGCGACGATCCGCCCGCTCGCTTGCTCGTGGCAGCGCGTGGTCGCGCATACGGAGCGCATCGAGCCGTCGCCTTCGTATCTGCATAGCCGCATCGACGCGTTCGGCAATGACGTGCTGTATTTCGCGCTCGACGCACCGCACGAACGCCTGCAAATGGTCAGCGAAACGACCGTGCAGCTCACGCCGCGCTGGCGCGATCTCGATCCCGACGCGACGCCCGAATGGGAAGAGGTGGCGGACTCGCTGCGGTTTCGCGCGGGCGGCGAGTGTCATCCGCAGGTCGAGTTCCGTTTCGCGTCGCCCAACGTTGCGCTCAAGCCATCGTTGCGCGACTACGCGCTGCGCAGCTTCCGCCCCGGCACGCCGATCGTCGCGGGCGCGATCGATCTGATGCATCGCATTTACGCGGATTTCGACTACAAGCCGTCGGCGACGATGTTCGATACGCCCGCCGAACGTGCGTTCGATATGAAAAGCGGCGTCTGCCAGGACTTCGCGCAGGTGATGATCGGCTGCCTGCGCGCGCTCGGCCTGCCTGCGCGCTATGTGAGCGGCTATCTGCGCAACGATCCGCCGCCGGGACAGCCACGCCTGATCGGCGCCGATGCATCGCATGCCTGGGTGTCGGTGCATTGCCCGCAAAGCGGCTGGATCGATCTGGACCCGACTAACGACGTGCTCGCCGACATGGACCACGTGACGCTCGCGATCGGCCGCGACTACAGCGACGTTTCGCTGCTGCGCGGCATGATTCTTGGCGGCGGCGCGCATCGCGTCGAGGTGGCCGTCAGCGTGTTGGCGCTGTGAGCAACAATGAATTTCATCCGGCGTATCACAACGCGATTTGACAGCGTGCATACGCACATATAGACTTCCTTCTCATGAGCAAGCCCATTTCTCACGACGATTGCAACTGTTTCGCGCTGCGCCAGGCGGCGCGGTTCGTCACGCAGATCTACGAACGCCATCTCGGCCAGGTTGGCCTGACGGCGGCGCAGTTCACGATCGTCGCGAAGCTCGCCCGCAAGCCTGGCCTGACCATGGTCGAGCTGGCCGACACGATGGTGATGGAACGCACCACTCTCGTGCGCGCGCTGAAGCCGTTGCAGCGCGATGGCCTCGTGCTCAGCGAGCCGTCCGAGCACGATGGCCGCACCTATCAGTTCAGCCTGTCGAAAGCGGGCAAGGAAACGTTCGAGCAGGCCGCCATCGCGTGGCGCGCCGCGCAGGACGAATTCGAAAGCAAGTTCGGTCGCAGCCGCGCGAAGGCACTGCGCGCCGAGCTGTTCAATCTGACTTCGTAATCCGGTTGTTCTTTTAGCGCGTTGTATCGCGCGCTCGACGAAATCGATTCCATGGTGTGCATATGCACGTAGAAACTGACACTGAAGAAATACAGGTTTCGCCCAACGACGACTGCTTTGCGATTCGCCAGGCGGCGCGCTACGTGACGCAGCTATACGACCGTCATCTCGGTCAGGTGGGGCTGAAAACCACGCAGTTTTCGATCATGTGCCGGCTGCGCCGCCGGAAGTGGATGACGATGAAGGAGCTCGCCGACTCGATGGTGATGGAACGCACTACGCTGGTCCGCGCGATCCAGCCGCTGCAGCGCGACGGGCTCCTGTTCACGGAAGCGTCGCGCAGCAATCGCCGCGTGTTGACGGTGATGCTGACGACAGCAGGCGAAGAACGGTTGCAAGCGGCGCGCGACCACTGGTTCGCGGCGCAGGAAGAATTCGAGCAGCGTTTCGGACCGCAGCGTGCAGCGAGTCTGCGCGAAGAGTTGTTCGACATGACCAAGCGCTAACACTCACGTTTTCAGGCAATAAAGCGGGCGCTTCCAGGCGCTTTTTTTCAACGATTCCCAGTGCATACGCACATAGAGCCATGTCTACAACTCCTTCTATTGCTCCGCCGAGCGTCGTCGGCGCCGCGAAACAGACGCGCAGCATTCCGTGGATGCTGCTGGCGGTGATCACCGTCGTCGTCGTTGTCGCGGCGGCAGCATCCTACTGGTTCTTCGTGGCCCGCTTTGTCGAAACCACTGACGATGCCTACGTGGGCGGCGACGTCACCGTGCTTGCGCCGAAGGTGAACGGCTTCGTCAACGACGTGCTGGTACAGGACAACCAGTATGTGAAAGCGGGGCAGGTGCTGATTCGCCTCGACGCACGCGATTACGATGCACGCCTCGCGCAGGCCAATGCGGAAGTTGCGAGCGCGGAAGCGGCCGTGACGGAGCTCGAAGCGAAGAAGTCGCTGCAACTCGCGACGATCAACGAGCAATCCGCCGAAGTGCGTGCGTCGGGCGCGGAACTCACGCGCAGCGCGTCGGATTCGGTGCGTTACCGCCAACTCGTGAAGGACGATGCGGTGTCGAACCAGGTCGTCGAGCGCGCGGACGCGGACCTCGCGAAAGCGCATGCCGCCGTGGATCGCAGCAGCGCCGCGTTGACGGCGGCGCAGCGTCAGTTGCCCGTGCTCGATGCGCAGATCAACGACGCGCATGCCCGCATCGCGACGGCCGTGGCGGCGCAACGTGTCGCCGCGCTCAACGTCGAGTACACGACGATCCGTTCTCCCATCGACGGCTATGTCGGCAATCGCACGGCGCGCGTGGGCGTGCTGGCCAATGTCGGCGTGTCGCTGCTGACGGTGGTGCCCGCTAGCGGACTGTGGATCGACGCGAACTTCAAGGAAGACCAGCTGAAGAAGATGAAGGTCGGCGACACCGTCGATGTCGATCTGGATGCGTCGAGCCATCCCATCGAAGGCGTGGTCGAGAGCCTTGCGCCGGCGACAGGCGCGACCTTCAGCGTGCTGCCCGCGGAGAACGCGACGGGCAACTTCACGAAGATCGTGCAGCGCGTGCCGGTGCGTGTGCGGCTGTCGGTGCCGAAGGAGATGCAAGGCGTGCTGCGCCCCGGCCTCTCGGCAACGGTGAAGGTGCATCTGCGCTCCGACGCAGACGCGAGCCACGACGCAGCCCGCTCGGCTTCGTAACCCACGGACGCCGCGACCATCATGAGCAAGACGACATCCGCACCCGCAAACCCGGCCGATCTGCCGACCGCAACCAAAGTCTTCGCGTTCTCGCTGCTGTGCCTCGGCTTCTTCATGGCGACGCTCGACATCCAGATCGTGGCGTCGTCGCTGAAGGATATCGGCGGCGGCCTGTCGGCGAGCCAGGATGAACTCTCGTGGGTGCAGACCGCGTATCTGATCGCCGAAATCATGGTGATTCCGATGTCCGGATGGCTCACGCGCGTGTTCTCGACGCGCTGGGTGTTCGCGGCCTCCGCGTTGGGCTTCACCATCACGAGCATGCTGTGCGGGCTCGCATGGGACATCAACTCGATGATCCTGTTCCGCGGCCTGCAAGGCGCAGCGGGCGCCGCGATGATCCCCACCGTGTTCACGACCGCCTTCATGCTGTTTCCGGGCAAGCAGCGGATCATCGCCGCGACGACGATCGGTGCACTCGCGTCGCTCGCGCCGACGATCGGCCCCGTGATTGGCGGCTGGATCACCGATCAATGGTCGTGGCACTGGCTGTTCTATCTGAACCTCGTGCCGGGCGTGCTCGTCACGGTGCTCGTGCCGCGCTATGTCAACGTCGATCACGCCGATGTCTCGCTGCTCAAGACGGGTGACTATCTGGGCATCGTGCTGATGTCGGGCTTTCTCGGTTGCCTCGAATATGTGCTCGAAGAAGGGCCGCGCAAGAACTGGTTCGGCGACAACGCGATTCTGTTCTGCGCGTGGATCTGCGCGATCTGCGGCTTCCTGTTTCTCGTGCATGCGTTCACGGCGAAAGAGCCGATCGTCGATCTGAGGGCGCTCGCAATTCGCAACTTCGGTATCGGCAGCCTGTTGTCGTTCATCACGGGCATCGGCCTGTTCTGCACGGTGTTCCTGACACCCGTGTTTCTGTCCCGTGTGCGTGGTTTCGATTCGCTGCAGATCGGTCTCGCGCTGCTGTCGGTCGGTTGCGCGCAACTGGTCGCGTTGACGGCGTACTCGTTTCTCGCGCGCAGGGTCGATATGCGTCTGCTGATGGTGTTCGGCCTGATCTGCTTTGGTGTTGGCTGCTACCTGTATGTGCCGCTGACGAACCAGTGGGGGTGGCACGAACTGCTGATTCCGCAGGTGCTGCGCGGCGTCGGCCAGCAGTTCTGCGTGCCGCCCATCGTGACGATGGCGCTCGGTTCGCTGCCGCCTTCGCGGCTCAAGTCGGCGAGCGGCCTGTTCAATCTGATGCGTAACCTGGGCGGCGCGATCGGCATTGCGGTGTGCAGCACGATGCTCAACGACCGCCTGAACCTGCATTACGAACGGCTCGACGAACACGTGACGGCTGGCCGCCCGGTGATCGAAGCGATGCTGCGCAATCAGGCCGCGCATTTCTCGGCGGTCGGTGGCGACGTGATCAACGGCGCGTCGGCGGGTCTCGCATCGCTGCATTCGCTGCTGATGCGCGAAGCGCTCGTGCTGACGTTCTCCGACACGTTCCTCGCGGTCTCGCTGTGCTTCGCAGTAGGCCTGATCAGCGTGCTGTTCTCGCGGCCTTTCGGTCTTACCGCGCCGCCGCCGGACGCGCACTGAAGCGCACTGAACCACGCGAAAGCCATCAACACATCCGATGATTGGAAGAACCCGACATGAAAACGATCGTAGCCAAAGCGCTCGCCGTTGCCGCCGCCATGACGCTCGCCGCGTGCGCCGTACAGCCCGAGACGCACGCGGATTTGCCGCAGACGGTGAAGACCGTCGCCCCGGACGCATGGAGCGTCGACGCGCCGAAAGATACCGTGGATGCGGACCAGTGGTGGTCGCAATTCGGCGACCCGGCGATGCACAAGCTCGTGGACATCGTGCTCAACGACAACCTCGACGTGAAAGCCGCTGTCGAGCGCGTGAAGCAGGCGCAGCAGGTCACGAAGCAGCAGCGCGCAGCACTCGCGCCGCAACTCGACGCGGGCGCGACGGCTGCGTATGAGCGGCAGAACACGCCGCCGCCGCTTGGCTATGTGAAGCAGGCGGGTATCGGCTTGACGGCTTCGTGGCAGCCGGATGTATTCGGCGGCGAACGCCTTGCGGTGCTCGCGGCGCAGGCGCAGGTGTCGGGGCGTCAATCGGCGCTGAACGAATTGCGGCTCGCGCTGGCTGCGAACGCGGCCGCCGCGTATATCGACTTGCGCTGGGCGCAGTCGCAATTGCAGATCGTCAACGACAACGAGGAAATCCGCGCTCGCGCGCTGAAGCTCACGCAACAGCGCCTCAAATACGGGCTGTCGACGCAGCTCGACGTGGCGCGCGCGCAGAACCAGTTGCAGGATTTGCAGGCACAGCTTCCGAAGATCCGCTCGGACATTCAGCACGACATGAGTCTGATCGCCGTGTACTCGGGACGCACGCCGGAAAGCGTCGACAGCCTGTTGCTCAGCGAGGCGCATCCGATTCCCGTGCCTGCGCAAAGCGTGCCGCAGACGCTGCCGTCCGAAGCGCTGCTGCGCCGCCCGGATGTGCGCACCGCCTACGCAACCGTCGAGCAGCGCGCGGCCGAAGTGGGCGTCGCTCGAGCGGACCGCTATCCGAAGTTCAATCTGAGCCTGACCGACGGCATCCTCGCGTCGTCGTATCTCGGCCTGCCGACGTTGACGGACAACCTCTTTAGCGCGGCGTTGAACGCGACGAGCCCGATCTTCAACGCGGGCCGCATTACCGCGCACATCGAGCAGAACGAGAGCCGCATGCGCGAATCGCAACTCGGCTTGCAGCAGACGATGCTGAACGCGCTGAAGGAAATCGAGGACACGCGCAGCGATCTCGTCAACGGCGACGCGCAGGTCGAGAAACTCGGCGGCGCGCTCGGAGCATCGGGGCAGGCGCTGAAGCTTTCCACTGAGCTGTACAAGGGCGGGGCGTCGAGCTTCCTTGATGTACTCGATGCGCAAGAGGCCTATCTGCGCGACGCAGAATCGTTGAATCAGGCGAAGCGCGAGCATGCGCAGGCGGCTGTTGCGCTGTATCGGTCGCTCGGCGGTGGCTGGGATGTGCCGGCCAATAGCGATGTTGCGAAGGCGAAGCCATCGACGGATGTCGCGTCTAACTAAATCGAAATGAAGTGGAATGAAAGTGCCTCGTTTGCGCGAGGCATCGAAGCGTAGTCCTTCAACCTGAGGAATAGCGATGAATGCTCGCGATATTGTGATTGCCCATCCCGTCCGCACGCCGATTGGCGCATTCGGCGGGTCGTTGAAAGAAGTGCCTGCCGTGCAGCTGGGCGCGGCTGTCGTGCGCGAGACGCTGCGGCGCGGCGGGCTCGATGCGAAGGCGTTGTCGTCGGTGGTGATGGGTAACGTCGTGCAGGCGGGGAACAAGATGAACCCCGCGCGCCAGGCGGCGATCGGCGGCGGCGTGCCTGTCTCGGTGCCCGCGCTGACGGTGAACCGCGTGTGCGGATCGGGCGCGCAGGCGATCGTGTCGGCGGCGCAGGAGATCGCGCTCGGACTCGGCGATGTGGCTGTCGCGGGCGGCATGGAGAACATGGACCGCGCACCGTATCTGCTCGAAAGTGGACGCTGGGGCAACCGCATGGGTAATGCGCAGGTGCACGACAGCATGCTGCGCGACGGCCTCGTCGATGCGTTCTCGAACGAGCACTCCGGCTGGCACACGGAAGACCTCGTGAGCAAGGCAGAACTGACGCGCGCCGCGCAGGATGAATGGGCGGCGCGCTCGCAGCAGCGCTTTGCTGCCGCGCAGGAGCGGGGTGTGTTCGACGCGGAACTGGTCGCTGTCGAAATCGCAGGGCGCAAGGGCACGGTGCAGTTCGCGCGCGACGAGCAGCCGCGTCCCGACACGACGATCGAGACGCTCACGAAGCTGCGCCCCGCGTTTCGTCCCGATGGCACGATCACGGCGGGCAATGCGCCAGGCCTCAATAGCGGTGCAGCGGCGATGATCGTCGCGGGGCGTGACTATGCGGAGGTGCATGGCATTGAAGCGTCCGCGCGTCTGGTTTCGTTCGGCATCGCAGCCGTCGAGCCGGGCATGTTCGGTCTCGGTCCTGTGCCCGCCGTGCAGATCGCGCTCGAACGCGCGGGCTGGAAACTCGGCGACGTGGAACGTGTCGAGATCAACGAGGCGTTTGCTGCCGTGCCGCTTGCCGTTGCGCAGAAGCTGGGGCTGGCGCTCGACATCGTGAATGTCGAAGGCGGCGCGATTGCGCATGGTCATCCCATCGGCGCAACGGGCGCGGTGCTCACGACGCGCCTCATCCATTCGATGCGCCGCGATGGCCTCAAGCGCGGCATCGTGACGTTGTGCATCGGCGGCGGGCAGGGCATTGCGCTCGCGCTGGAAATTATCTGACGCGGTTTTCGTTGCTGTTCTGATGCCCGCAGCGGGACACGCAAGTCCGCTGCGGGCATCGTCGATTTGCGACATACTGCATGCGCATGGCGTACGCCACGCAAACGGACCAATGGAGGAGCAATGCGAATTCTCGTAGTGGGCGCGGGCGCTGTGGGCGGATACTTCGGCGGACGTCTTGTGCAGGCGGGCCGCGATGTCACGTTTCTCGTGCGCGAAAAGCGCGCTGAAGAACTGCGGCACTTCGGGCTCGTCATTAAAAGTCCGCGCGGCGATGTGACATTGCGCGAGGTGAAGACCGTGCTCGCGAATCAGATCGCGCAGCCATACGATCTCGTGCTGCTGAGCTGCAAGGCGTATAACCTGGACGATGCGATTGAATCGTTCGAATCCGCTGTCGGCGAATCGACGATGATCCTGCCCGTGCTGAACGGAATGCGTCATATCGATGTGCTCAAGCAGCGATTCGGCGCGACGAAGGTATTGGGCGGGCAGTGCGTGATTGCCGCGACGCTCAATCGCGAGCGCGAAATCGTGCATCTGAACGACATGCATGCGATTGGCTTCGGCGAGCTCGGCGGTGGACTGAGCGAGCGCGTGCAAGCGGTTGCGTCGGCGTTCGATGGTGCGGGCTTCGACTCGACGGCGTCCGACAACATCCTTCAGCAGATGTGGGAGAAGTGGGTGTTCCTCGCGACGCTTGCGGCCAACACCTGTCTGCACCGTGCCGCGATCGGCGACATTCTGAAGACACCGGATGGGCGGCGTGTGATCGAAGGCATATTGGCCGAATGCAAGGCGGTCGCGGCGGCGAACGGTTATGCCATCGGCGAGGCGTCCAATGCGCGTGCGCAGACCATTCTGTTTGCGGATGGCTCGGCGTTGACGGCGTCGATGCTGCGCGATATCGAAGGGCAGTCGCGGATCGAGGCCGATCATATCGTCGGCGATCTGATTGCGCGTGGCGGCGAGGCGCAGAAGGACGGCGTGTTGTCGCTGCTGCGTATCGCGTACAGCCATCTGAAAGCTTATGAGGCGAGGTTGGCGCGGTTATCCGCGTAACAACGCGGAGGGGCCAGAACGCGGCGAAGCTGAAGTAGAATCGACGGCACTGAATCACGCGAGGTGGACCATGCCCATTCCCCAGGGATCGGTGCCAGCGCTGTGCACGGCTTCCGCGACGACGTTCTCGATCGGTATTATCTTTCTTGGCTATTGGGGCCTCCAGGAAGGAGGCCACTGGACGCCTACCGATAGGTTCGTTGCTGGGCTTGCGATTGTTGGGTTTGCGTTTTTGGGGCTCGTGCCGTGGGTGGCGACCAGTCCCGTCGAGCCTGATACGAATGATAAGAAGGTGCGCTCCGCGCGGGGGATGTTTCTGGTTGGGATGATTGCGGTTTGGTTGTCGATTGTTGTGTCGGTTATCTTTTGATTTTTTCTTTGTCTGCGACGCTGGGTCGGTTGTTTTGGGCTTTGCGCTGCTATTCGCGGTTCGGCCTTTGCGGCGCGGGCGTTGTCGGTCGGTTTGGTTGTTCTAGCCTTTTCGCTGGCATCCGCGCTATGCCTTCGTGCTTCAAGCGTCGCCCCTGTGCGGGGCGGCACCTACTTTTCTTTGCCGCCGCAAAGAAAAGTAGGCAAAAGAAAGCGGCTAACACCGCCAACATTTATTCTTGCCTGAGGGCCCCCGGCGGCCCCGCGCTCCACGCGGTAACGCGCTATCGCCTGCCCGTTGCCAACGCTTCGAACTGATGCCTCGCCCACTTCAGACACCCGTACAAGGGCCAACGGCAGCGAATGGTTTGTGCCGCCCAGGTGGCAAACAGTGTGTAGGTTGTCGCACCGCACAGGTTAGTGCTCTTACCAGAAACACCAACCTTGCTACTCAGTCCGGAGTGATGCGCGTAAGGCGCGAAAGCCTACACACAGTTTGCCACCTGGGCGGCAGAGGACTATCTGGCACGGCATGCCGGATTGCGGGCGCGTGAAGCGGGTGAGGCGTACAGAGAGAGCGGTGGCAACGCACGCATACAGATACGCTGCCGTGTGAAGCGTAGGACCGGTTGGGGGCCCTCAGGCAGGAAGAAGAATTGGCGGTGTTAGCCGCTTTCTTTTGCCTACTTTTCTTTGCGGCGGCAAAGAAAAGTAGGTGCCGCCCCGCACAGGGGCGACGCTTGAACGGCAAACACCGTAGCGCGGATGCCAGCGACAAAACCAGCAAACCACCCAGCGTCGCAGACAAAAAAAATCAGAACACCTTCACCGGCACATTCACCACCAGCCGATACTCCATATTATCCGGGTCCGAATAGTGCGCCGTCGACTTGTGATACATCGCGATAAACGTAATCTTCGTATCCTTGAACCGCCCGCTTTGCAGCGTATAGCTCGGAATAAAGCCGATCTCATGGTGCGTGCCGTGCACATACTCGCCATTTCGCGTATACGGCCCGATAGCATTTGACGCCGCGCCAGCCGAAGCATCCGCGCCCCAGCCCGTCACGCCCCACAGCATCGCCTTGAAGCCGGGCAAGCCGGCATACTTGCCATCAAACGTATACCGCAACTGGAACGACTTTTCATGCGGCGCGTTGTAGTCAACGTCCATCGAGTTCACGAGATAAATGCCGTTCGTCTCGTTCACATAATCGAAGAACTGGTCGCCAAGAATCTGCTGATAACCGAGCAACACCTGATGCGGACCATGCTGCGCCGACAGCGACAGGCTATACGCATTGTTGTTGATATGCCCTTGCAGCGCCGAACCCGTCTGATGCGTCGAGTAGATGTTCGCAAGACCCGCCCACTTGACAGTGTTCACATCGCCGATCGAATGCGAGATCGCCGCGTAGAACTGATTCCACACGTCTTCCGCCTGGTCCGCGTACAGCGTGACCGTACCGTTGGGCGAATAGTCCCAGTTGCCGCCGAAGTAGGACAGGCGCTTGAACGTCGTGCCGCCGTACGATGTCGTCAGGTCTACGAGGTTCGTGTGGCCGCGCGGGTCGACCTTCGTGAAGCTGCCCGCTTGCAGCGTGACGTTATGGATATCGTTGCTCACGGCCGACACGCCGAGGAACGTCGGCGGCAACGCGCGGTTGTCGTGCGGTTCCATGAACGGGTTGTTGTCGACGATCTGCAAGCCATACTTGACGACCGTCTCGGAGATGCGCCCCTTGATGTCGTACATGCCCGGATACGCCCACGCGAGCTGATCGGAGCCGCCGCCGCCCTTCGCCACGTGCACCATGTTGCCCGCGCCGTTGCCGCCGTCGAGCTTGAGCGCGGCAAACAGCGACGCGTCGAAACCGAGTCCCACGGGCCCTTGCGTAAAGCCCGATTCGAAGTTCGCCTGCATGCCCTGAACCCACGCGTGACGGTGCGGCCCGCCTTCGTTGTCGAACTGGTCGGCGTAGTTGCGGAACAGCAGGTTCAGATGGCTGTCGGCGATCAGGCCTTTGCTCTTCGCCTGGCTCGACAACGGCGCGGTCGGCGTCACGGCCTGGTCGGCTTCGGCGTTCACGAGCGCGTTGTTGGTTTCGGGCTGCACCTCCGCGACATTCGGTGTGTGTTTGAGCTTCGGTTTGGCTGGCGCCGTGGGCGACGCCGGCGCAGCCTGCGCCACGGCGGCGCTCGCCGCGGCAGGTACGGCGGGCGCAACTGCGTCGTCGGCCAGCGCGGCGGTGGCGATCGTCAGTGCGGGCAGGCCCACTGCCAGCAACGCGAACTTCGATGCTCCTGATGTGGATCGTTGGGTTGTCATTGCAATTCCATTTTTTCTAGTTGATGAAACAGCGGCGCGGCGGTCGGCCGTGCCACACTTTCTCGCCCGTTCCCGCCGTCGCGCGAACGAACGCCTCCCTCGGCGCAGCGGCTAGCTGCGTCGTGGAAAAAGGTTTGTGTGAAGCTAAAGGGTTGTCAGGTCATGACGGCGCGTATGCAGGCGACCTGCGTATGACCGATGCCCGTTGCGCTCGTAACGGGCCGCTCGTTCGCGCAGGCATCGATTGCATCCGGGCAGCGCGTGCGGAACGCGCAGCCCGAAGGCGGCGTGAGCGGCGACGGAATCTCGCCGCGCAACAGCACATGCTTGCGCGCGCGCTCGGCAGCCGGGTCGGGCAGCGGCACGGCCGACAGCAGCGCTCGCGTGTAAGGATGCTGCGGCTCGCGATACACGTCGCGCTTGTCGCCGAACTCCATCACGCGGCCCAGGTACATCACGAGCACGCGCTGGCTGATCGCCTTCACGACGGCCAGATCGTGTGCAACGAACAGCAGCGACAGCGACAGCTCGCGTTGCAGATCGCGCAGCAGATTGACTATCTGCGCCTGGATCGACACATCGAGCGCTGACACCGGCTCGTCGCAGATCACCAGTTGCGGCTCGCCGATCAACGCGCGCGCGATGCCCACGCGCTGGCACTGGCCGCCCGAGAATTCGTGCGGATAGCGGCGCAGATGATGGTTGCTCAAGCCGACGCGTTCGAGCATGGTCCGCACGCGAACGCGTATCTCCTCACGGCCGAGTTGCGGTTGATGCGTCTTCAGCGGCTCCGCGACGATCTGTTCGATCGTCATGCGCGGATCGAGCGATGCGAGCGGGTCCTGAAAAATCATCTGCACGTCGCGGCGAATCTGTGCGGTATCACGTGACGTGCCTTTCACCGACTCGCGTCCTTTCCACTGCACGCTGCCCGAAGTCACCGGCGTAAGGCCGATGATCGCGCGCGCAAGCGTCGACTTCCCGCAACCGGATTCTCCGACGAGCCCCACGGTCTCCCCACGACGCACATCAAACGACACACCGTCGACGGCGCGCAGGGTCGCCTTCTTCGACCACGGATAGCCGCCCTGCGCGATGCTGAAATGCACGCTGAGGTTGTCGACCTTGAGTAGGGTTACCTGAGCGCTCATAGCACCTCCGCGATAGCCTGGACGGGACGATGGCACGCGCGCAGCGCATGGACTTCGCCTTCGATCGGTTCGAGCGCCGGACGGGTCGCGCGGCATCGCTCTTCGGCGTACGTGCAGCGCGGCGCGAATGCGCAGCCTTGTGTCGCCATGCCCGGCAACGGCGGATTGCCCGGAATGGTTTGCAGCGGCTGGTCGTAATCGTCGGTGAGTCGCGGCAGCGCGTTCAGCAGGCCGATCGTGTACGGATGCGTCGGCGCGGCGAACAGTTGCTGCGCGGGCGCCTGTTCGACCGTTTGCCCCGCGTACATCACCATCACGTCGTCGCACAGACCGGCCACCACGCCCATGTCGTGCGTGATCAGGATGATCGCGGTGCCGCGCTCGCGGTTCAGCTCGCGCAGCAGTTCGATGATCTGCGCCTGCACGGTGACGTCGAGGGCCGTGGTCGGTTCATCGGCGATCAGGATTTCGGGTTCCGACAACAGCGCCATCGCGATCATCACGCGCTGACGCATGCCGCCCGAGAACTCGTGCGGATACATGCCGATACGGCGCGCCGCATCGGGAATGCGCACGCGTTCGAGCGTTTCGATCGCGCGCTGCTTCGCCTCGCGGCGCGACAGCTTGCGATGCAGTTGCAGCGTCTCCGTCATCTGCCGCTCGATTGTGAGGAACGGATTGAGCGACGTCATCGGGTCCTGGAAGATCATGCCGATGCGATCGCCGCGAATACGGTTGAGCGCGGCCTCGTTCATCGTCAGCAGGTTCGTGCCGTTGTAGAGCGCGTCGCCGCTGACCTTGCCGTTCTTCGCGAGCAGGCCGAGCAGTGCCATCACGGTCTGGCTTTTGCCCGAGCCCGATTCGCCGACGATGCCGAGCGTCTTGCCTTTGTCGAGCGAGAACGACACGCGCTGCACGGCGTCGACGGGCGCGCCGTCGCGGCGTGCGAAGCGCACGCTCAGGTCTTTGACTTCGAGTAGTGCCGGGTTATGTGCCATCTTCTCTGCCATCTCAGCGGTCCTTCGGATCGAGTGCATCGCGCAGGCCGTCGCCGACGAAGCTCACGCTATAGAGTGTCGCGCACAGCATGAGAGCGGGGCACAGCAGCAGCCACGGCGTCGATTCGAGCTTCTGCGCGCCGTCCTGGATCAGCACGCCCCAGCTCGTCATCGGTTCCTGCACGCCGAGGCCGAGAAACGACAGCACCGATTCCGTCAGCACGATGCCCGGCACCGTGACCGTCGCATAGACGACCACGACGCCGATCAGGTTCGGCACGATATGGCGCGTGATGATCGAACGCGAATCGACGCCGATCGCTTTCGCTGCGTCGATGAATTCGCGCGAGCGCAACGACAACGTTTGCCCGCGTACGACGCGCGCCATGTCGAGCCACGAAAAGGCGCTGATGGTCAGCACGACCAGATAAAACGCGCGACCGAACAGCGTCATCATCAGGATCGCGATCAGCATGTAGGGGATCGCGTACATCATGTCGACGATGCGCATCATCACGGCATCGACTCTGCCGCCGAGATAGCCGGCCGTCGCGCCCCACGCGACGCCGATCAGTCCCGATACGAGCGTGCCGAGCAAACCGACTTCGAGCGACACGCGCCCGCCGACCAGCGTGCGCACCAGCAGGTCGCGGCCGAGTTCGTCGGTGCCGAACCAGTGCATGTTGTCGAGTGTCGGCGCGAGGCTGATCGCGGACCAGTCGCTGTCGATCGCGTTGTTCGGCGACAGCAGCGGCCCGACGAAGCACGCGAGCATGATGACGGCCAGCAACAGAAGCGCGACGAACGCCGCGCGATTGCGCACGAAGCGGCGCGCGGCCGTCGCGAGCGGGCTGCGCGAAGGCGGCGCATCGACGACGGTCAATGAAACAGGTGGCATTCTCATCGGTTTCAATAGCGGATACGCGGATCGAGCCATGCGTACGCAAGGTCGACGAGCAGGTTGAAGAGAACAGCGACGGCTGTCGTCAGCACGACGAGGCCGAGCACCAGCGTGTAGTCGCGGTTGATCGCGCCGTTGACGACGAGCTGGCCGATACCCGGCAGCGCGAACACCGATTCGGTGACGACAGCCGCCGTGATCGACGAAATGCATACCGAGCCGAGCAGCGACACGACGGGCATCAGCGCGGGCTTCATCGCGTGGCGCAGGACGATCGTGCGCGCGGGCAGGCCCTTCGCCCGCGCGGTGCGGATGAAGTTGCCCGACAGCACTTCGATCATGCTGCCGCGCATCACGCGGGCGATCAGCGCGACGTTGATGATCGTCAGAAGGGCGATGGGCAGCACGCGATAGCGCCACTCGCCTTCGCCCCAGCCGCCCGCGGGCAGCCAGCCGTGGCCGTCCGCGGTCTTGAGCAGAATGGCGAACACCCACACCAGCAGCGGGCCGAGCACGAACGGCGGCACGACGTTGCCGATATTGCCGAGCACCATCACCGCGTGATCGATCACGCTATCGCGGCGCACGGCGGCAATCGTGCCGAGCGTGACGCCGATCACCACGGCGATCGGCACCGACACGCCGCCGACGCCGAGACTCACGGGCAGCGCCTTCAGCACGAGATCGGTGACGGACCAGTCGGTGTAGCGGAACGACAGGCCTAGGTCGCCGTGCAGCAGCGCCCACAGATAGTGCAGATACTGCTGCCACAGGGGCTCGTCGAGGTGATAGCGTGCGTTCAGGTTCGCGAGCGTGGCATCCGACAGATGCTTCTCGGTATCGAACGGGCCGCCCGGGGTGAGATGCAGCAGCAGATAGCATGCGGTGATCACGGCGAGTATCGTCGGGATCGCCCACAGCGTGCGGCGCAACGTGTATGCAAGCATGAGTGCGGTTCCTGCTGTTTAGTGCTTGAGCAAGTACAGGTCTTGCGACGCGCGCATGTCGAGATAGTTGGTCGATGCGTAGCCGCCGACGTACGGCTTCACCAGACGCGCCGCCGAGTACTGGAACAGCGGGATCATCGGATAGTCGTTCATCGCGAGGTCATGCGCCTGCGAGAGCAGCGTGGTGCGCTGCTTGTCGTCGGTCTGCTGGTTGGCCTGATCGATCAGCGCGTCGACCTTCGGGTTGCAGTAGTGCTGGTCGTTCTGCACGCTGCCGCAGCGGATCAGGTCGAAATACGACATCGCGTCGTTGTAGTCGACGAACCAGCCGTCGCGCGACGCCTGCACCTTGCCGTCATGACGCTGCTTGAGCAGCACCTTGTATTCGACGTTCTCCAGCTTCGCGGTGACGCCGAGCTTGGTGCGCCATTCCGACGTGACGAAGAGGGCAACCTTTTTGTGCAGATCGTTCGTGTTGTACGTGAAGGTGAACGTGAGCGGCTTCGCATCCGAGTAGCCGGCTTCCTTCAGCAGGTTGCGCGCGTAGTCGACGCGCTTTGCCATCGGCCATGATGCCCACTCCGGCTTGAAGACGGCGGCGCCTTCCGTGCCCTTCGAGATCAGGCCGTACATCGGCAGTTCGCCGCTCGACGTGAGCTTCGACGTCAGCAGCTCGCGATCGACCACCATCGACAGCGCCTGGCGCACGCGCTTGTCCTTGAAGACGGGGTCGTCGTTGTTGAGGCTGTAGTAATACGTTGCGATCTGCAGGCCCTTCTGCAACTGCTGGCCGAACTGCTTGTCGACCTGGTTGTAGATGCCCGACGGAATCGTGTACGTGTAGTCGAACTGTCCGGCCTGGTACATGCGCATTGCCGTTTCGTCGCTTTCGATAGGCAGATACGTGACCTTCGAGATCGCGACCTTCGGTGCGTTCCAGTAGTTGCCGTTCTTGTTGATGACGAGGCGGTTGTTCGGCTGCCAGTCGGTCAGCGCAAACGCGCCGTTGCCGACGAAGTTCGCCGGGCGCGTCCAGTCGTTGCCGAACTTCGTCACGACTGCCTTGTCGACGGGGGCCATCGTCGCCATCGCGGTCAGTTGCGGGAAGAATGCGGCGGGCACGTCGGTCTTCACTTCGAGCGTGTACGGATCGACGGCGCGCGCGCTGAGGCTCGTCACGGGCGCCTTGCCGGCGATGATCTCCTTCGCGTTCTTCACGAACTCGACGAGCACCGTGTACTTCGAACCCGTCTTCGGATCGACGACGCGCTGCCACGCATACACGAAGTCCGCTGCCGTGACCGGCTGGCCGTTGCTCCACTTCGCATCGTGACGCAGCTTGAAGACCCACGTGTCGGGCGCGGTGCGCGTCCACGACTGCGCGACGCCAGGCACGATCGCGCCCGTTGCGTCGATGCGCGTCAAGCCTTCGAACAGATCGAGGCCGATCGTGTTGCCCGTCCACGATTCGATGTGCGCGGGGTCGAGCGATTCGGTTTCGGCGGGAACCTGACGGGTCAGTTCCTGGCTCGCGGCGAGCGTGGCGCCCGACGGGACCGTGACGGCCGATGCGTGTTGCTGAAATGTGAGGACGAGCGCGGCCAGCGCCGTCGTGTAAACGAACGGTGTTTTCATGGTTGGATTCGCAGAAAAAGTCGGGAGAGAAACGCAAGCGGCACGGACGCCGCTAACGGTTATCCGCGTGATGAAGGCCGAGGTGGCCCTTGTTCGGTGTACGGCATGCAGGATTCCTTACAATTATTATTACAGGCATCCTACAGCGGAATTTTGTGCGCCCCCGGACTTGCGGAAGCGCTTCCAACCAGGATCGAATGCCTGCCTTCTAAAACAATCTCGGCGTACCTACCCACACGACGACCGATTCCTTGCGGGCCGTGTTGGCCCAGCTATGCGGCACCGTCGATTCGTAATGCGCGCTGTCTCCGGCGCGCAGCACGAAGGTCTTGCCTTCCAGCGTCAACGACACTTGCCCTTCGATGACATAGATGAACTCTTCACCGGCATGTGTCGTGACTTCGGAACGCTTTTGCCCGGGTGGCATCCTCACAAGGATGGCTTCCAACTGACGGCCCCCCGACAGATTGGTCATCCGGGCAAACAGGTTCGCCGAGTCTGCGAAACCAAAAAACTTCAACTCGTTTGCGCGACACACCGACCGCTCTTCGCTTGGTGTGTCGACGAAATACTGCACCTTCACTCCCAACGCATTCGCAATGCCTGCCAGCGACGTGATGGACGGCGACGCGAGACCGCGCTCGACCTGCGACAGGAACGGCTTCGAAATGCCTGCTGCTGTCGCTGTTTCGTCAAGCGTACGCTTCAGCCTTTGCCTCAGCGCGCGGATCTTGCTCCCCAGTGCAAGTGCCGTGTCTTTCTCAAGTGTCGTGACCATAACAAAACCAAATTAGTCCGTCAAAATTAGTTTGATATAAGCAAATTTTGTTTGATGACGTGTTGCTCTTTCCCGCTCAGCCTTGCGCGACTTGATAACTCTTCCATGCCGTTCACGCAGATCCGATCTTTTCGAGAAAGTACTCTATGTTGCCAGATCGCAAAGTTCACTTATTGGATTTGCGTTAGAAGACCGGTAATGCATTGAGACGGATCGTGCACGAGCGGCGCGCATGTCAGTGAATTCCCGAGGCGACAAGTCGCGTTTCGATGCGCACAATCGCAACCTCGCGCGGGTTGGCCCAGCCGGGCTGATCCGCCTGCACTCCCGTTTGCAGCGATCCTGCGACGGCGTTTTGATCGGTACGTCCTGACCGGACTGCCACCGACGAATGAAGGTGAACATCCATGTCGATTTCTTTCGCAGTCTTTCCGCATCCATCCCGCATATCCAGCACGCGTATTTCGATGCAACCGCCGAAGCGGTCCGCTCGCGCGATGCTTTATCATTGAGCCTTTCGTCACGCGCTGTTCGCGTTGACGGCCTCCCGCTGAAGTCCTGGTTGTTCCGTTTTCGACGCGGACCACGCTGTCCGTTGCTCGTATCGCACTGAACCGTCGCTCGATGCCGCTTTGCGCATCGGCTACGGCAAGTGATCGACGATCTCCAGTTTTTTCCAGCTTCGCCACGTGGCATTGCGTCCGCTCGACGCATGCGCGCGCGGCTGCTATAGCGTAAATAAGAGGAAAGCATGAAATCACCCGTATCCCAGACCCGGTCGTTTTCGACGGTCTTTCTCATTGAGATGTGGGAACGCTTCGGCTACTACGGCATGGCGGCGCTGCTCGTGCTGTTCATGATCGACCGGCTCGGCTTTGACGACAGCCGCGCGACGCTCACGTGGGGCGCGTTCGCGGCGCTCGTGTATGCGTCGCCGTCGATCGGCGGCTGGATTGGCGACAAGATTCTCGGCGCGCGTCGCTCGATGATTTTCGGCGCGCTGGTGCTGGCGGCTGGCTACCTGATGCTTGCGCTGCCGAACGACAGCCTCGAGTTCATGTATGCGTCGCTGGGCGTGATCGTGGTTGGCAATGGGCTGTTCAAGTCGAACGCCGCGAACCTCGTGCGGCGCATTTATGAAGGCGACGATGCGCGCATCGACAGCGCGTTCACGATTTACTACATGGCGGTGAACATCGGCTCGACGGTGTCGATGCTGGCGACGCCGTGGATCAAGGATCACTGGGGCTGGCACGCGGCGTTCGCCGTCTGTTGCGGCGGCATGTTGATCGCCGTGGTGAACTACTTCCTGATGTTCCGCACGCTGACGCACGTTGGTTCCGCGCCGGATGCCGAACCGATCCGCTGGAAGCGCGTGCTGGCTGTTGCGATCGGCGGGATCGCGCTCGGCACGGCGACGACGTTCGTGTTGCAGCACAAGGCGATTGCCGTCGCATGCGTGTACACGGCGGGCGTCGCGATTCTGGCGATCTTCGCGTACATGTTGCTCAGCTGCGAGCGGTCGGAGCGCTCAGGCTTGCTGGCTGCGCTGATTCTGACGCTGCAGGTGATTCTGTTCTTCGTGTTCTATCAGCAGATGTCGACGTCGCTGACGTTGTTCGCGCTGCGCAATGTCGATCCGACGTTCTCGCTGTTCGGTGCGCATTTGTTTACGTGGAGTGCTGCGCAGTTCCAGGCGCTGAATCCGATCTGGATCATGCTGCTGAGCCCGCTTCTTGCGATGCTATATACGAAGCTCGCGAAGAGCGGCAAGGACGTGCCGGTTGCGGCGAAGTATGCATTTGGTTTTGCGGTGGTGGCGGCGGGATTTTTCGTTTACGCGTGGAGCGGTAGTTTTGCCGTCAACGGGCGGGTGTCGTCGTGGTGGATGGTCGGGGGTTATGGTTTGTACTCGCTCGGCGAGTTGCTGGTGAGCGGGCTCGGGCTCGCGATGATCGCGCGATATGTGCCGGCGCGGATGAGCGGTTTTATGATGGGCGCTTATTTTGTGGCGACGGGTGTGTCGCAGTATCTGGGTAGTGTTGTTGCCAATCTGGCGAAGATGCCGGCTGGGGATCTCGATCCTTTGATCTCTTTGCCGCTGTATACGAAGCTCTTTGCTGAGCTTGGGTGGCTGGCTGCTGTTGGGGCTGTTGTTGCTATCTTGTTGCTGCCGCTGATGGGGCGCCTTTCGCGGGCGCATCAGCAGTGCGCTGAGCAAGCGCGCAGCGGTGAGGGCGTGGCGGCCTCGGTGCAGTAAGGTTTTCTTTTGCCCCTGCGGGGCAGAGCGGTCTTCCAAGGCGTGCCTTTCTTGGGTGCGCCTTTTTCTTTTGGTGTTGGTGTTGTGGGTTTGACTTTGCGCTGGTATCAGCGGTTGGGGCTTCGCGGCGCGGGTGTTGGTCTTGGTTTTGGTTTTGGTTTGCTCGTGTTGGCGCTGGCATCCGCGCTATGCCTTCGTGCTTCAAGCGTCGCCCCTGTGCGGGGCGGCACCTACTTTTCTTTGCCGCCGCAAAGAAAAGTAGGCAAAAGAAAGCGGCTAACACCGCCAGCTCTTGTGTTTGCCTGAGGGCCCCCAAAGGGTCTTACGCTTCACACGGCAACCACGTGACTCATGTTCGTTGCCAGCGCTCTTGCGGTGCGCCTCACCGACTTCACGCGCCCGCGTCGCAGCATGCCGTGCCAGATATTCCGCTGCCGCCCAGGTGGCAAACTGTGTGTAGGCCGTAGCGCTACACACGCCTCACTTCGGACCAATAGCGCACGCGTCCCACCCTGTAAGAGCGCCAAGCTATACGACGCGACAACCTACACACAGTTTGCCACCTGGGCGGCGCAAACCATTCGCTGCCGCTAGCCCGTGCACAGGCATTCGAAGCGGGTGAGGCGTTCATTCAGTGCGTTGGCAACGCACGCGAACAAGGACGCTGCCGTGTGAAGCGTAGGACCGGTTGGGGGCCCTCATGCAAGAAGAAGGATTGGCGGTGTTAGCCGCTTTCTTTTGCCTACTTTTCTTTGCGGCGGCAAAGAAAAGTAGGTGCCGCCCCGCATAGGGGCGACGCTTGAAGCACGAAGGCATAGCGCGGATGCCAGCGAAAAGGCAAAGCGCGGATGCCAGCGCAAACACGAGCAAACCAAAACCAAAACCAAGACCAACACCCGCGCCGCGAAGCCTCAACCGCGGATACCCGCGCAAGGTCAAAAAAACCAAACCGCTTGCGCAGCAAACACCTCAACTGCGAACGCACAAACAAACCCACCGAACCGCGACGCGCACGCTAAGCTAACAACAACCAGAAGCGCCGCAGGCAAAAACCAAACCAGAACCAAAACTGAAATGGAAATCCACCTATCCGTAGAGGGCCGCCACGACCTGGCGGGGCAAATCTACCGACAACTGCGCGCAGGAATAATCGAAGGCCGCCTGGCAGGCGGCACCCAACTGCCTTCGACCCGCGATCTCGCGACGCAACTCGGCGTCTCCCGCAAAACGACCCTCGACGTCTTCGAGCGCCTGCTCGCCGAGGGCTTCCTGCATGCGCGCCCCGGCTCGGGCACCTTCGTCGCCGGAGGTTTACAGCGGCTGCCCGCCGAAAAGCCAGCACACGCACGTGCCGCCCACGACGCGAAAACGGCCCCCAGCTCCAGCGCCCGCGCTCAACCGGTATGGCACACCGTCCCCGAGGTACTCAGCCCGCAAACGACGCCCGGCACACCGTACGACTTCATTGGCGGTATAACCGACAAGTCCCATTTCCCTTTCGACGTCTGGCGCCGCTGCGTGAACCACGCGCTTCGCGTGCAGTCGCGCGGACGCGGCACCTATCGCGATGCCGCCGGCGAACAGGAATTGCGGCTCGCGATCTCGCGCTATCTCGCGTTTAATCGCGCCGTCGCGAGTAACTGGGAGGACGTCATCGTGACGCAGGGCGCGCAGCATGCGCTCGACCTCATCGCACGCGTGACGCTACGTCCCGGCGACGTCGCCGCTATCGAAGACCCCGGCTATCCTCCCGCGCGCGCGTGCCTCACGGCCGTGGGCGCGAAGGTCGTAGCCGTGCCCGTCGATGCCGAAGGCCTGGTCGTGAGCAAGCTGCCGAAGCACGCGCGGCTCGTTTACGTGACGCCGTCGCATCAGTTTCCGCTCGGCATGCCGATGAGTCTCGCGCGGCGCGTCGAACTGCTCGAATGGGCGCAACAGCGCGACGCCGTCATCATCGAAGACGACTACGACTGCGAATACCGCTTCGAAGGACGGCCGATGGAGCCGCTGAAGAGTCTCGACCGCACGGGCCTCGTCGCGTACGTAGGAACGTTTTCAAAGACGATCTTCCCCGAGCTGCGCGTCGGTTACATGGTGCCGCCCGCGTCGCTATTCGACACGCTGTGCAAGGCGCGGCAGATTGGCGACTGGCATGGTTGCTCGCTGACGCAGACGGCGCTTTCCAGTTTCATGCTGAACGGTGACTTCGCCAAGCACCTGAAGCGGATGCACAAGCTTTACGCAGCACGCCGCGCAAGCCTGCTTGCGCATCTGCAGGGCGACCTCGCTCGCTGGTTCGAGCCTATCGTGCCGACGGCGGGTATCCATATGGCTGCGTTGCTGAAGGCGCCGCTCACCGAGGCGGCCGTGATCGAAGCGGCGCGCGACGAATCGATCGCACTGCATGGGCTCGCGCCTTTCTATGTGCGGGCAACGCCGCAGCCAGGGCTTGTATTTGGCTATGGCGGCATCGAGGCCGAACGGATCGACACCGCGCTTGCGACGCTCGCGAAGCTGCTGCCACGTGTCGAATCAAGGACTTGAGCGTGCTTTTGAGGGATCGTGCATGCCGTCCTGTCCGGCGTCCCTGACGCTTGCGCGCGTAACGGACGTTCAATTTCGTCGTTGAGACTGGGGTCTTCCTGCGAGGCGCTGGGCTTGACGATTCGTGCTGGACAGGTGCGGCGAAATCGCCAGGCGATCGCGTTTACCCCTTAAAAACAGGCTCGAAATGCGCGACGTAGTCAGCGCCACGCAACAAACCGTAACCGTTACACACAAAAGATTCGCGCAGAAAGCAAAAGCGCTTGTAGAATCCGGCGTTGAAGCGTGTGCATATCGCGTGCGCTTCTCGCAATCAATGACCCTTAGAGGTAGGAGAAATATGGCGACTTCCGCAAAAAAGGTAGCCAAGAAGGCTGCTACGGTACCGACGAAGAAGGTTGCTGCAAAGAAAGCTGCTGCTCCCGCAAAGAAAGTCACGGCTAAGAAGGTCGCCGTGAAGGCGTCCGGCGTTCCCTCGCCGATCAAGGACACCTTCACGAAGGCCTCGCTGGCTGCACACGTTGCGGAGCGTGCGGGCGTCGAGCCGAAGTCGGCGAAGGCAATTCTGGCTGCACTCGAAGACACGATCCTCGGTTCGGTCCACAAGAAGGGCGCTGGCGAATTCACGCTGTCGGGTCTTCTGAAGATCGTCGTTCAGACTGTTCCGGCGAAGAAGAAGCGCTTCGGCAAGGACCCGTTCACGGGTCAGGACCGCTGGTTCCCGGCGAAGCCGGCAAGCGTGCGGGTCAAGGCACGTGCGTTGAAGAAGCTGAAGGACGCAGCAGCGTAAAAGTTGAGGTGCCTCGATGGCGGCGCGAGCCGCTGTCGTTGGGTTGCTTTATCGCGGTCCCCGCATGCGGAAGTGTGTGGGGATTTTTTTTGTCTGCGACGCTGTGGGTGGGGTTGCTTTTGTGTTCTCAGCTGCGTTTGCTCCTTTGCGGCGCGGGCGGTTTTGTTTGGTGTTTTGGCCTTTGCGCTGGCATCCGCGGTTTGACTTCGTGGTGCGGACGGGTTGGTTTGCTTGTGTTTTTGCTGGCGTACGCGCTATGCCTTCGTGCTTCACGCGTTGCCCCTGTGCGGGGCGGCACCTACTTTTCTTTGCCGCCGCAAAGAAAAGTAGGCAAAAGAAAGCGGCTAACACCGCCAGATATTCTTCCTGCCTGAGGGCCCCCAACCGGTCCCACGCTTCACACGGCAACCACGTGACTCATGTTTGTTGCCAACGCTTTGAATTGACGCCTCACCCACTTCACGCACCCGCGTTGCAGCGTGCCGCGCCGGATATTCCTCCGCCGCCCAGGTGGCAAACTGTGTGTAGGCCGTAGAGTCACACACGCCTCACTTCGGACCGATAGCGCACGCGTTCCACCATGTACGAGCGCCAAGCTATACGCCACGACAACCTACACACAGTTTGCCACCTGGGCGGCGCAAACCATTCGCTGCCGCTAGCTCTTGTTCGGGTGTTTGAAGTGGGTGAGGCGATCATTCGAAGCGTTGGCAACGAACGCGAACAGAGATGCTGCCGCGTGAAGCGTAGGACCGGTTGGGGGCCCTCAGGCAGGAAGAATATCTGGCGGTGTTAGCCGCTTTCTTTTGCCTACTTTTCTTTGCGGCGGCAAAGAAAAGTAGGTGCCGCCCCGCACAGGGGCGACGCGTGAACGGCAGATACCGTAACGCGGATGCCAGCAAAAACACAAGCAAACCAAACCGGCCGCGCCACGAAGTCAAACCGCGGATGCTAGCGAAAAGACATGCCGCCCCGCGCAGGGGCGACGCATGAACGGCAGATACCGTAACGCGGATGCCAGCAAAAACACAAGCAAACCAATCCAGCCGCGCCACGAAGTCAAACCGCGGATGCCAGCGAAAAGACATGCCGCCCCGCACAGGGGCGACGCATGAACGACAGATACCGTAACGCGGATGCCAGCAAAAACACAAGCAAACCAACCCGGCCGCGCCACGCGGCCAAACCGCCGATGCTAGCGAAAAGACATGCCGCCCCGCACAAGGGCAGCGCGTAGACAGGAAACTCATAACGCGGATTGCATGACAGAGACAAACAGCCCAACTCCCGCGCCGCGAGCCAAAACCAAAACGAAGCCAAACCGAACCCCAAACCAGGGCCCGCGCCAGCCCCCCACCGCACCGTGTGCGCAACAACACGCACCGGAGTAGCGCATCCTCCCCCTCCGCGCTACGATGACAACGACAATCGAGCGCCATCGCAGTGCGCATTCTCAGTGCATCCACCGCGCGCAGCGCACAAATCCCGAATGGCATAACGCTTGCTTGATCGAGATTGAAAAACCGAATGCGCAGCGCATTCGCCTTCTATCCGACAAAAAGAGTGGGGCGTAACATGCGATGCTTTGACGAGATGCGTCAGTTCGATGACGCCGTGCGGCCGCATTATCAGCGGTTCGAACGCTGGCTCGTGCAGCAGGGCAGTGAGGCAATCGAGAGAAAGCGGGCCGAAGCCGATCTGCTGTTTCGCCGCGTCGGCATCACGTTCGCCGTCAACGGCGATCTGTCAGGTACGGAGCGGCTCATCCCGTTCGATCTGATCCCGCGCATCATCCCGCGCGGCGAATGGCAAACGCTCGAAGCCGGCCTCAGGCAGCGCGTCCAGGCGCTCAACCTCTTCATCCACGACGTCTATCACGACCGCAATATCGTCCGCGCCGGCATCGTGCCCGCCGATCAGGTCTACACCAACGCGCAATACCGGCCGGAAATGCAGGGCGTCGACGTGCCGCTCGCCGTCTACGCGCATATCGCAGGCGTCGACGTCGTGCGCGCCGGCGAGAACGGCGAGTTCTACGTGCTCGAAGACAATCTGCGCGTGCCGTCGGGCGTGTCGTACATGCTCGAAAACCGCAAGATGATGATGCGGCTCTTCCCCGAACTGTTCGTGCAGAACCGCATCGCGCCCGTCGCCCACTATCCCGATCTGCTGCTCGACACGCTGCGCTCGGTGGCGCCCGAAGGCGTCGACGATCCCGTCGTCGTCGTGCTGACGCCCGGTATGTACAACTCCGCCTACTTCGAGCACACCTTCCTTGCGCAGCAGATGGGCGTCGAACTGGTGGAAGGCAAGGATCTCTTCGTCGACGACAACTACGTGTTCATGCGCACCACGCAAGGGCCGCGGCGCGTGGACGTGATCTATCGGCGGGTCGACGACGACTTTCTCGATCCGCTCGCGTTCCGCCCGGATTCGGCGCTCGGCGTGCCGGGGCTGCTGACGGCGTATCGCGCGGGGCGTGTGGCGCTGGCGAACGCGATGGGCACAGGCATCGCCGACGACAAGTCGATCTATCCGTACGTGCCCGACATGATCGAGTTCTATCTGGGCGAAAAGCCGATCCTGAACAACGTGCCGACCTACCAGTGCCGCAAGCCCGACGACCTCGCCTACACGCTCGCGCATCTGTCCGAGCTCGTCGTCAAGGAAGTACATGGCGCCGGCGGCTACGGGATGCTCGTCGGGCCGGCGTCGACGTCGGCGGAAATCGAGGCGTTCCGACAGCGGCTGATCGAAAAGCCCGCCGGCTACATCGCGCAGCCGACGCTCGCGCTGTCCGCCTGTCCGACCTTCGTCGAAGCGGGTATCGCGCCGCGCCATATCGATCTGCGTCCGTTCGTCCTGTCGGGCAAGACGGTGACGATGTGCGCGGGCGGCCTCACGCGCGTCGCGTTGCAAGAGGGCTCGCTGGTCGTCAACTCGTCGCAGGGAGGCGGCACCAAAGACACCTGGATGGTCGACTGACGACATTCGACCGATGTTCCGAAGCGCCCGCATCGCGCGATGCAGGCGCAAAGCCGACAAACCACGGGCAACCCGGCGCGCTTCGCGTCACACGGCGACGAGAGCGCGTCCAACAACACGGAAAGCCGACATGCTGAGCCGCACTGCCGATCATCTGTTCTGGATGGCCCGTTATATGGAGCGCGCCGAGAATACCGCGCGCATGCTCGACATCAACCTGAAGGCGCAACTGTTGCCGCAGACGCCCGAACAGGAGGAGCGCACGCAGCGCTCGGTGCTGCGCATCTCCGAGCTGGAGCACGCGTTCGCGCAGCGCTACGACGAGCCCACCCGCGAAAACGTGCTCGATTTCATGGTGGCCGACCCGACCAACTCGTCGAGCATTCATTCGTGTTTGCAGGCAGCCCGCGAAAACGCGCGCGCGGTGCGCGGCACGCTGACCACTGAATGGTGGGAAACGATCAACGATACGTGGCTCGAATTCAACGAACGCACCGCGCACGGCGAGGTGGCGAACAACCTGTCGGCGCTGTTCGAATGGGTGAAGTTCCGCTCGCATCTGTCGCGCGGCGTGACGATCGGCACCGCGTTGCAGGACGACGCATTCTTCTTTACGCAGCTCGGCACCTTTCTCGAACGCGCGGACAACACGGCGCGCATTCTCGATGTGCGCTTTGCCGACGCCGAGCCGAACTCGCGCGAGGCTGCCCGGCAGCTCGAAGACTTCTATTACTGGACGTCGATTCTGAGTTCGGTGTCGGCGCTGGAGATCTACCGCAAGGTGTATCGCGATGTCGTGACGCCGGCGCGCGTGGTCGAGCTGATGATCCTGAATTCGCAGATGCCGCGCTCGCTGCTGGCGTCGCTCGATGGCGTCTGCGAAAACCTCGCGATGCTGCGCACGCAGGGCTCGAATCAATGCGAGCGCTTTGCGGGCAAGCTGCGCGCCGAACTGCTTTACTCGGATATCCGGCAGATTTTCGAAGCCGGTCTGCACGCGTGGCTCACGCAGTTTCTCGCCCGCGTGTTCGAACTCGGCAACATGGTCGCGCGCACGTACCTGATGCTGCCCGTTGCCTGATGGAGTGCCCTCAATGTATCTGACGATCCGCCACGACACCTCTTACCGCTACGAATCGACGGTCCATTACTCGATCCAGCAACTGCGCCTCACGCCATCGAGCGGTGCTTCACAGATCGTGCGGCGCTGGACGCTCGATGCGCCCGGCAAGCTCGACTCGACCTTCGACGCCTATGGCAACGTACTGCACACGCTCGTGCTCAACAAGCAGCACGACGAGATTCGCGTGCATGTATCGGGCGAAGTCGACACGTTTCCTTTGATCGACGGCCGGCTCGGCGACGATGCAGGCGCGATCCCGCTCGAGCATTTCACCTGCGCGACACGGTTGACCGACTGCGATCCCGCGATTCGCGAACTGGCGGCGTCCGTGCCGTCGCTCGACAAGGCGGCCGCGCTGATTGCGCTGTCGGAGAAGATCATCGATCGCGTGCAGTTCGAGACGGGCGCGACGGGCGTGACGAGCACGGCGTCGCAGGCGCTCGCGCTCGGCAAGGGCGTCTGCCAGGACCACGCGCATCTGATGCTCGCGTGCTGCCGCGCGCGCGGCATTCCGGCGCGCTATGTGAGCGGCTATATCGAACCGGGCGACGTCGAGCATGCGGCGAGTCACGCGTGGGTCGATGTGTGGCTCGCGGGTATCGGCTGGATTTCCGTCGACGTCACGCACGCTGCGTTTGCCAGCGAGATGTATTGCCGGCTCGCGTCGGCGCGCGACTATGAAGCGGCCTCGCCCGTGCGCGGACGGCGGATCGGCGGACTGGAAGAAACGCTCGATGTGTCCGTTGCCGTGAAGGCGCAGGAGCAGTCGCCGCAATAGGGAGCGCCGCGAAACCAGGGGTCTTTTCGGGCACACATCGGCTGCAGCGTGCCAGGCGCGCGCATTACAATGGCAGCGTCCCGCGGCGCTGCCCGCGGCCTGTGCCTTTTTCCGGCTCGTCCAACCGTTCGTTCGGGGCAGCCGTCTGGATTTCTGTCATGACTTACTGTGTGGCGATGTGCGTCGATGAAGGGCTCGTGTTCCTGTCGGATACACGGACCAATGCCGGCGTCGATCACATCAGCACCGCGCGCAAGATGTCGGTGTTCGAAGAGCCCGGCGAACGCATGCTGGTGCTGCTCGGCGCGGGCAATCTGTCGCTCACGCAGGCCGTGCTGCAAGAGTTGTCCGAGCCGACTGGACCTTCAGCACCCTCCGCTTCGTCGAAGCCCACGCTCTGGACCGTGCAGACGATGGCCGATGCCGCGCGCGTGGTCGGCCAGGCAGTGCGCGACGTGCACCTGCGCGAGGCGAATGCGCTGCAGGAATTCGGCGTCGACTTCAATTGCAGCTTTATTCTCGGCGGACAGATCCGTGAGAACGCGGAGAGCGGCAATGGCGCCGGACAATCGCGGCCGCGTCTCTTCATGATCTATGCGGCGGGTAATTTCATCGAATCGTCGCGTGTGAATCCGTACTTTCAGATCGGTGAGTCGAAGTATGGCAAGCCGATCATCGACCGCGTGCTGATCCCATCCACGCCGCTCGACGAGGCCGCCAAGTGCGCGCTGATCTCGATGGACTCGACGCTGCGCTCGAACCTCTCGGTCGGGCTGCCGCTCGATCTGCTCGTCTACGAGAAAGATACGCTGAAGGTGACGCGCTTCGTGTCGATCGATCAGGACAACGCGTATTACCAGATGATCCATCGCACCTGGGGCGAACGGCTTCGGCAGGTGTTCGGCGAGATTCCCGATCCGGACTGGCAAATCACGGGCGACGTGCCGCAGAACGGGCATGTCGGGGAGATGATGCTGTATCGGCCGCCGGGTGAGTTGCATGCGGATGCAGAGCGCGGCACGCCGGCTGTCGACGCGCGGCCCGCGCAGACTCTGGCGCAAGCCGACAAGCCTAAAACGCGCGGCTGATTACGCCGACACACCGCGCCCGCTTCAGGGCGCATCCACTTTTTCCACTGGGGCAATGAAAAAAGCCAGCGTTGGCTTGCGCCGCTGCTGGCTTCAGAGTACGGCTCGACGTCTCGAGCCGTGCGTCATATTGTTCTATTAGAACTTGTGACGGATACCCAAGCTGACGATTTCCTGGCTGGTCGAACCTGCGCCGTAGCCATACGAGCCAACCGATGCGCCTGCGTCGACGATGTTGCCCGTGCTTTGATCACGCTGATGGCCGCTTGCCTTCTGGTAAGCACCGAGCAGGTACAGGTCGGTACGCTTCGACAGATTGTAGTCGGCGCCCAGCGAAACCTGGTTGTAGCTTGCCGACGCGTCGCCAGAGCCGTGCGTGTAGGTGTAGCCCAGACCGAGCAGCATTGCCGGCGTGACCTGCCAGCCTGCGTAAGCGCCAGCAACCTGGTACTTCTGCTGCGACGCGAAGCCCGAGAATCCGTCCGGCTTGTACTGCGCGAAGCTGTAACGCAGGTTGAACGTGAACGGACCCGTGACATATTGGCCAGCTACCGACGTGATGTCGATCGACTTGGCAGACTGGTACGCGCCGTTGATGTTCGAGCCATCGAACGTAGCGTCCGACGTCACGCCTTGGCTCCAAGTGCCAGCCGGCGTTGCCGGGGTGACGCCGCGGCTTGCCGGCGTGTTGCCGTTTTGCATGCGGAAGTAACCAGCTGCGACGGCGAACGGACCGCCGCTCCACGTTGCTGCGCCTGCCCACGACTGGCCAGCGCCCGTTGCGCCAGCGACGCCGCCCAGAGCGTACATGCCTTCGAACTGGAAGCCGCTCCACACCGGCGACACGTACTTGATTGCGTTGTTCGTACGCGAGCTGTTGTCGTTGTTGTCAACGTCGCCCGGCGTCGTGAACGTGCTACCGAAGTAGTTGTCAGCCGTCAGCGGCTGGACCAGGTCGACGAGCGGGTCGTACTGGCGACCCAACGTGAACGTACCGTAGGCATCGTGCGTCACGCCAACGTATGCCTGACGGCCGAACAGCTTGGTGCCCGTGCCGTACGAGCCCATCTTGCCGTTGTTCGGGTTGAAGCCGCTTTCCAACTGGAAGATCGCCTTCAGGCCACCGCCCAGGTCTTCCGTACCCTTCATGCCCCAGCGGCTGCCTTGCAGGTTGCCTGCTGCCAGCTGCCACAGGTTGTCATTAGCCAGGTTCGAGTTGTGAACGTACTGGATCGAGTCATCGATCAAGCCATAAAGCGTCACGCTGCTCTGTGCATGTGCTGCGCCTGCAGCGCCGAGCAGAGCCAGCGAGAGCGTCGACAGTGCGATTCGTTTCATCCATTTCTCCACGCAGATGATTGGTTTTCGTTGTTGCGAAACGGAGAATAGCGCAGTGTCTCTAAGTGTAAGAACTGAAAAAAATTAAGGTGTATCGAAAAACCGACAGCCCGGTAGAAGCCTTGTATCGCAAGCTTGCCAACGATTGTTTCTGTTTCAGCAATATTGAATCTTTGGTTGTGGATTATTGTTGTTTTTATGACAGTGATCGATAGTATCGGTACGATTTACGTCATCAGGCGCGTGTTTCGTGTAAGAAAGTTGTCTAGTCGACTGCGGAAATTTCCGCTTCCACATTAAGAAGTCATAAAGGCTGCGAGCGTTCAGCTTGACGTTTCGGGTGGACAGTTTCGGTCGGATGTGATCGCGGCCGGCCGCCGCTGTTGAAGTGGACGCTTAACGGCTGGCGTTATCGGAAGGCGGCGTTTCAGCGTCGTTCGAAGCGTTGCAGCGCCGGGCGAACGCGGCCACGGCCATCGCGGTGCTCGCCGCGATCAGCATCGACTCCCATGGATGCCGCCGGACATAACGGTCCGCCGCGACGGCCCTGCGTCCTGCTTCGACGATCGTCACCGCGGCGGCGCGCGTCGCCTGCGTCTCGGCCTTGATGACAGTCTTGCCGATAGACACGGCCTTGCCGATGCCGGCGTCATGCTTCGCCAGCAATCGCGTTGCAATGGAAGGACGCGGTGTCGGCGGCGTGACGACTGAAGACGGCTGCGGGTCGCTCACTGGTCTGCGTCTCGCGTCTGTCGCCACCGTCGATGCTGCCAGCACGGACGCCAGCATCGCGCGGCTGCCCGGCGGCGTGGCGGGTGCGAGGCCCCACGCGCCACGGGGATCATGCATGCGGCCGCGCGCGGCGGCGAACTCCGCGCCGAGCAGCAACACGACCGCCGAGAAGTACAGCCACATCAGCAGCACCGCGAGCGAGCCGGCCGCGCCGAACGAATTGGCCATGCCGGCATGCGCGAGGTAGAGCGCGAAGAGCTTCTTGCCCGCAGAGAAGAGCGCGGCCGCCACCGTCCCGCCGACCAGCGCGTCGCGCCAGCGCACGGGCGCATCGGGCAGAAACTTGAGCAGCGCGGCGAACGCGAACGCGAGCACCATCCAGCCGACGGCCAGTTGCAGCAGATTGCCGATCACCACATACGGCGAGTCGCCCCAGATCCAGTTGCCGACAAACGTGATCGCCGTGTCGAGCACCAGCGACACGATCAGCAGGAACGCCACGCCGAGCACGAGGCCAAACGAGATCAGCCGCACGCGCACCAGCGCGAACACGCTCGACGCGCGCGGCGCCACCGACGGCCAGACGATATTGAGCGCGCTATTCAACGACGAAAAGGTCGCGGACGCGCCCACGGCCAGCAGGACGAACGAGATGATCGCAGCGATGCCGCCTGCGCCGCCGCTGCGATGCGCGTTCTGTACGATCGTCGTGACGGCCGCAGCGGCATCGTTGCCGAGCACGCTATGCACCTGTCTGAACAATTCGCCGCGCGCGGCTTCCGCGCCGAAGAACCAGCCGGAGATGGCGATCACCATCACGAGCGTCGGCGCGAGCGAGAACGCCGCATAGAACGCGATGCTCGCCGCCATCGCCGCGCAGCGGTTCTCGGAGAACTGCCGCAACGCGCCGGCAGCCCACGACGCCTGCTTCTTCGCGACCGTTTGCAGCTTGTCGGCGGACAGTGAATCGAGTTCCATGACGGTCCTTCATGACGAGGGTTGATACGCCGGACACACAACGCATGGCATCGCGGATTCATCGCGCATTGACGCGCGCCGGGGCATGCAGCTGACAATCGTATTACGCAAGCGTCATGCCCATCTACCTATGCGAACACAACAAGACTGAGCAACAAGACTGAACCACAACGCTGAGTCGTTGAGCATAGATCGTGCTGCGCATTGTGCTTCTGTCTGCTTACGATCGTCAGGAAACGACTTATACTTTTTTCACATCCCCACGAATAGAACGAGAGGCGATCATGTTGCAAATGTCCCGCCGTCAGTTTCTGAAGGTGACGGCGAGCACGCTGGCCGGATCGAGTTTGGCCCTGATGGGCTTCTCGCCGGAACCCGCGCTCGCCGAAGTCCGACAGTACAAACTGGCTCGTACTACCGAAACGCGCAACACGTGTCCCTATTGCTCCGTCGGCTGCGGCATCCTGATGTACGGCCTCGGCGACGGCGCGAAGAACGCGACTGCCAGCATCATTCACATTGAAGGCGACCCGGACCACCCGGTCAATCGCGGCACGTTGTGCCCGAAAGGGGCGAGCCTGATCGACTTCATTCATAGCCCGAGCCGTCTGAAGTATCCCGAGTATCGTGCGGCAGGTTCCGATCAGTGGCAACGCATCTCGTGGAACGACGCGCTCGACCGCATCGCGAAGCTGATGAAGGAAGACCGCGACGCAAACTTCATCGAAAGCACGCCCGACGGCAAGAAGGTCAATCGCTGGCTGACCACGGGCATGCTCGCGGCGTCGGCGGGCAGCAACGAGGTCGGCTATCTGACGCACAAGACTGTGCGCAGCATGGGGATGCTTGCGTTCGACAACCAGGCGCGTGTCTGACACGGCCCGACGGTGGCAGGTCTTGCCCCGACGTTTGGCCGTGGAGCGATGACGAACCATTGGGTCGACATCAAGAACGCGGACGTGATTCTGGTGATGGGCGGCAATGCGGCCGAGGCGCACCCGTGCGGTTTCAAATGGGTGACCGAGGCGAAGGCGCACAACAAGGCGAAGCTGATGGTCGTCGATCCGCGCTTTACGCGTACGGCGTCGATCGCGGATTTCTATGCGCCGATCCGCACGGGCACCGACATCGCGTTCCTTGGCGGCGTGATCAACTATCTGCTGACCAATGACAAGATCCAGCACGAGTATGTGAAGAACTACACGGACATGCCGTTCATCGTCCGTGAAGACTTTGCGTTCAACGACGGCATCTTCTCCGGCTACGACGCGAACGCGCACAAGTACGCAGACAAGACGACGTGGGACTACGAGCGCGGCGACGACGGCTTCGTCAAGGTCGACACGACGCTGCAGCATCCGCGCTGCGTGTACAACCTGCTCAAGCAGCACTATTCGCGCTATACGCCGGAGATGGTCGAAAAGACCTGCGGCACGCCGAAGGAGAAGTTCCTGCACGTCTGCGAGACGCTCGCGACGACTTCGACACCGGGTCGCGCGGGCACGATTCTCTATGCGCTCGGCTGGACGCATCATTCGATCGGCGCGCAGATGATCCGCACGGGTGCGATGGTGCAACTGCTGCTCGGCAATATCGGCATCGCGGGCGGCGGGATGAACGCACTGCGTGGCCACTCGAACATCCAGGGGTTGACGGACCTCGGCCTGATGTCGAATCTGCTGCCCGGCTACATGACGCTGCCGAACGAGCCGGAGCAGGATTTCGACGCCTACATCAAGAAGCGCGCAGCGCAGCCGCTGCGGCCCAACCAGTTGAGCTACTGGAAGAATTACCGCGCCTTCCACGTGAGCATGATGAAGTCGTGGTGGGGCGACGCCGCGACGGCCGACAACAACTGGGGCTTCGACTACCTGCCGAAGCTCGACAAGCCGTACGACCTGCTGCAGACCATCGAACTGATGCACCAGGGCAAGATGAACGGCTATATCTGCCAGGGCTTCAATCCGCTCGCGGCCGCGCCGAATAAGGCGAAGACGGCGGCGAGCCTGGCGAAGCTGAAGTGGCTCGTCATCATGGACCCGCTCGCGACGGAAACGTCCGAGTTCTGGAAGAACTACGGCGAGTACAACGACGTCGATGCATCGAAGATCCAGACGGAAGTGTTCCGGCTGCCGACCACCTGCTTCGCCGAAGAGCGCGGTTCGCTCGTGAGTTCGAGCCGCGTGCTGCAATGGCACTGGCAAGGCGTGGAGGGGCCGGGCGAGGCGCGTAGCGACCTCGAGATCATGTCTGGCCTCTTCCTGCGCATGCGCAAGGCGTACAAGGAGCAGGGCGGCAAGTATCCCGATCCCATCGTCAACCTGAACTGGACCTACGCGCATCCCGACAGCCCGACGCCCGAAGAGATCGCGATGGAGTTCAGCGGCAAGGCGCTCGCGGACCTGCCCGATCCCAAAGATCCGAGCAAGGTGCTCGTCAAGAAGGGCGACCAGCTGGCCGGCTTCGCGCAGCTGAAGGACGACGGCACGACGGCGAGCGGCTGCTGGATCTTCTGCGGCGCGTGGACCCAGACGGGCAACCAGATGGGCCGGCGCGACAACAGCGACCCGACGGGCATCGGCCAGACGCTCGGCTGGGCGTGGGCGTGGCCTGCGAACCGGCGCGTGCTGTACAACCGCGCATCGTGCGATGTGAACGGCAAGCCGTTCGACCTGAAGCGCAAGCTGATTGCGTGGAACGGCACGAGCTGGAGCGGGCCCGACATCCCCGACTACAAGATCGACGAGGCGCCCGAAAACGGCATGGGACCGTTCATCATGAACCCGGAAGGCGTCGCGCGTTTCTTCGCGCGCGACGGCATGAACGAAGGGCCTTTCCCCGAGCACTACGAGCCGTTCGAAACGCCGCTCGGCTACAACACGTTCCATCCGAACAATCCGCTGGCGACGAATAACCCGGCTGCGCGTGTGTTCCCGGACGACCGCAAGGCGTTCGGCAAGGCGGCCGATTTCCCGCATACGGCGACTACCTATCGTCTGACGGAACACTTCCACTTCTGGACCAAGCATGCGCGCCTGAACGCGATCATCCAGCCGCAGCAGTTTGTCGAAATCGGCGAAGACCTCGCGAAGCAGGTCGGCGTGGTGGCGGGCGACCGCGTGAAGGTGTCGAGCAATCGTGGGTACATCATCGCCGTGGCTGTCGTCACGAAGCGGATCAAACCGTTGATGATCGACGGCAAGAAGGTGCAGACGGTCGGCATTCCGTTGCATTGGGGTTTCAAGGGGCTCACGAAGCCGGGCTATATCACCAACACGTTGACGCCTGTCGTGGCCGACGCGAATTCGCAGACACCGGAATTCAAGTCGTTCCTCGTGAAGGTCGAAAAGGCATAGGGGAGGCGTCATGGCATTTCAATCGCTCGATATCAGACGTCTTTCCGCCACGACCGTGCAGCCGACGTCGGTGCGCGAGCCGGTGACCGGAGAAGTCGCGAAGCTGATCGATGTGACCAAGTGCATCGGCTGCAAGGCGTGCCAGACGGCGTGCATGGAGTGGAACGATCTGCGCGACGAGGTCGGCATCACGACGGGCGTCTACGACAACCCGCGCGATCTCACCGAGCATTCATGGACGGTGATGCGCTTCACCGAGTACGAGAACCCGAAAGGCGATCTCGAATGGCTGATCCGCAAGGACGGCTGCAT
>NZ_JAWRXV010000380.1:0-352 GCF_046534875.1 Paraburkholderia sp. SIMBA_054
GTGCCACCGTGTTGCACCAACAGATCAACAGCAGCCCCCAGCACTGGATTTGCAGTAATGCCAGAGTATCCGTCAGATCCTCCGCATTGGAGACCGGCCTTGAGATGACTTGCGCTAACCGGCTCGCGCCTCACATTGTTTGCGTCGGGCAACATGCGCCGCACCAGTTCGATACCTTTCGCGATCGTCTGCGTGGTACCACCGCTATCTTGGATCGTGAACGTCCGCAAGCGGTCGTGTTCTCGAAGTCCCTGCGTCTTAAAAAGTCGCGAGATCTGATTCGTTTCACAACCGAGACCGACTACCAGTATGCTTGCGAAGTTCGGATGGCAAGCATACCCCCCAAGCGTGC
>NZ_JAWRXV010000381.1:0-351 GCF_046534875.1 Paraburkholderia sp. SIMBA_054
CGGCATGCGGACGGGGAGGGCTCGCGCACCGGCGGCCTGGCCGCGCTTCTGGCCGAGGCCGGCGCGCGGGGCATCGGCGATGTCTACCGCAACCGGATCTCGCGCTGGCGGCAGCCGGCGGCAGCGGTACTCGACGCGCACGAGCCGGAGACCTTCTACAGCCTGGCCGATCCGCTGCATGGCGCAGGCAGCGCGGCCGACGCGATGATGCTGGCCGATTTTTCCTGCTACCTGCCCGACGACCTGCTGTGCAAGGTCGACCGCACCAGCATGGCGGTTGGCCTGGAAGCGCGCGCGCCGCTGCTGGACTGGCGCGTGGCCGAGTTCGCCTGGTCGCTGCCGCTGGCGATG
>NZ_JAWRXV010000382.1:0-350 GCF_046534875.1 Paraburkholderia sp. SIMBA_054
GTCATGGTCGCGTCGAACACCGACTTGCCCGCCTCGCGGTTGAGCACCGCGAACTCGAAGATCAGGATCGCGTTCTTAGCCGCCAGCGCCACCAGCATCGTGAGGCCGATCTGGAAGTACACGTCGTTGTTCAGCCCGCGCAGCAGGATCGCCACCAGCGCGCCGAAGAGGGCAAACGGCACCGCCATCAGCACGCCGAACGGCAGGCTCCACTTCTCGTACTGCGCCGCGAGAATCAGGAACACCATGATCAGACCGAACACGAACACGAGGCCCGAGGTGCCGCCCGACTGCTTCGCCTCGAACGCCTCGCCGCTCCACGCCACCCCGTACTCCGACGGCATCTGCGC
>NZ_JAWRXV010000383.1:0-350 GCF_046534875.1 Paraburkholderia sp. SIMBA_054
CGGGGCGGCACCTACTTTTCTTTGCCGCCGCAAAGAAAAGTAGGCAAAAGAAAGCGGCTAACACCGCCAGCACTTGTATTTGCCTGAGGGCCCCCAACCGCTCTTATGCTTCACACGGCAACCTCTCTATTGGCGCGCGTTGCCAACGCTTCGAATAAACGCCTCACCCGCTTCGCATGCCTTTGCACGGGCTAGCGGCAGCGAATGGTTTCTGCCGCCCAGGTGGCAAACTATGTGTAGGTTGTCGCGACGTATAGCCTGGCGCTCTCACATGGTGGAACGCGTGCGCTATCGGTCCGAAGTCTCAGGATTACCCACATCTTGCGAGCGGAGTAATGAATGATCGCTTG
>NZ_JAWRXV010000384.1:0-350 GCF_046534875.1 Paraburkholderia sp. SIMBA_054
GCGCGAATCTCGCGTTGCTGCTCGGTAATCCGCAGACCACGTCGGCGGTCTACGCGGTCGTGTTCGCGGGCGACGTGCTGCTCGCGAGCGGGCTCATGGTGCTGGCGTTCAAGCTGCTGATTCTCGAACGCGACATGCTCGCGACGCTCGATCGCAGCGCCAGTCAACGGCTCGCCGTCGTGCGAAATATGCGGGGCATGACGGGCTCGAATGCGGCTCACGATTATCTGCCGGGCGCCGACGAACCCGCGCAACGCTGCCCGCTGCCAGGCGCGGTATGAACTTCAGCACCTCATTGCAGCGCGTTATTACGCCTCGTTGAGCGCCATCGAGTTCGATTCGCGTCCGGC
>NZ_JAWRXV010000385.1:0-350 GCF_046534875.1 Paraburkholderia sp. SIMBA_054
GTCCGAGTCGAGCGCGAGCCAGGCGCAATACGATCCGAACCGTCCGCTGCAAGGCAAGACGCCGGGTCAGCCGGTGCCGCAGGCCGCGCAACCCGCGCCGCCGAACACCGCGCCTGGCCAGACCAACTCGCAGACGCAGTCGGGCATGCTCGAGCAGCCGCAAATCATCGAAGTGCCGCCGACCCTCGGCGGGAACAATAATGCCGCGGGCAATGCCAATGGCACGGCAGTCGCGCCGAAGCCCGCGCCGGATAACGGCAGCAGCGCCACCGCCGCGGTGAAAAAGCCGCAAGCCACGAGCGCGCCGGCTGCGACCACAGCGGGTTCCGCGCCGAAGAGCACGTCGTCGG
>NZ_JAWRXV010000052.1:0-68892 GCF_046534875.1 Paraburkholderia sp. SIMBA_054
CGCGTCAAGTGTTCGCTTCGCCGGGCTGAAGCCCGCACTTGACCCGCCAAGCCACCCATTCGAGATTTGAAAGAAGCTTTTTTATTTTATTGTTATCGAACAAAAGAAGCCCAATCCGCCGATGAGACGATCGCTCCGGAAAACACACGAAGTCTCTTTGCTCCACGTCAGGCCTTGTGAGTAGACAGCAGAATGCTGGTCTCGCTATTCGCAATTCCGTCAATCATGCGAATCGCCCCCAGCACGCGATCAAAATTCTCCAGCGAGTCCGCATGCAGTTCGGCGATCAGATCCCAGCGCCCGTTGGTGCTGTGAATCGTCGCTACGTTCGGATGCCCGCGCAGCACCTTGATCACTTCAGCGGCGCGATTGCCGTGCACGGCAATCGACATCAGCGCGCGGATCCGATGCTTCTCCGCCGCCTGCTTGAGACGCACCGTATAGCCCACGATCACGCCATTCTTTTCCAGCCGGGCCAGCCGGTTTTGTACCGTTGCGCGCGCGACTCTTAGTTCCTTCGCCAGCGTGACGACAGAGGCGCGAGCGTCGTCGCGCAACAGGGCGATGAGTTGGCGATCGACGTCGTCGAGATTGATCATGTCAGTACCTTTGGTGCGTTGAGCAGGCTTCGAGCATACGGCTGCTGCGCCATGTGCAACATCCGCAATCGAACAGAATGCCAGCATGAGCTATCAGAATGCCGGAAACATAAGCAATTTTGGCAAGTTTGCCATCTTTCTGTTGGCTTCACGGGCGGAAATAATGTCTCTATCGGGCGGCGCATCCAGGCCGCAAGATCATCACCGGAGACAAAACCATGACCCGCTTCCTCGACGTTCCCGCCACCAGCCGCCTCGTTGCGAGCGTCGGCGTGCCGCGCTTTATCGACGAACTCGTCAGCACCTTGCGTGCCGACTTTCTTCGATGGGCGGAATTCGACAAATCGCCGCGCGTCGCGTGCCATTCGCGCGATGGTGTGATCGAACTGATGCCCGTCGCCGATGCGAAGCTGTTCGCCTTCAAGTACGTCAACGGCCATCCCGTCAACGCGCAACGCGGCATTCACACGGTGATGGCATTCGGTGCGCTCGCCGATGTCGATACTGGTTACCCTTTGCTGCTTGCCGAACTCACGCTGACCACCGCGCTGCGCACGGCGGCGACCTCGGTGCTCGCAGCCAAAGCGCTCGCGCGTCCCGACTCGAGAAAGATGGCGCTGATCGGCAACGGCGCGCAAAGCGAATTCCAGGCGATCGCCTTTCACACGCAACTCGGCATCGACGAAATCCGTGTGTTCGATGTCGATTCGCACGCAACCGACAAGCTCGTTCGCAATCTGTCCGCCTGGCCTGCGCTGCGGGTCGTGCGCGCAACATCGACGGCCGAGGCCGTGCGCGGCGCCGATATCGTGACGACCGTGACCGCCGACAAGGCCTACGCGACGATTCTCATGCCGGACATGATCCAGCCCGGCATGCATCTGAACGCAGTGGGCGGCGATTGCCCCGGCAAGACCGAGTTGCATGCCGACGTGCTGCGCATGGGCCGTGTGGTCGTCGAGTACGAACCGCAAACGCGTATTGAAGGCGATATCCAGCAGATGCCCGCCGACTTTCCTGTCGTAGAACTATGGCGCGTGCTGAAGGGCGAGGCCGCAGGCCGGGAAAGCGCATCGCAGGTCACGATCTTCGATTCCGTCGGCTTCGCGCTCGAAGACTATTCCGCACTGCGCTATCTGTACGCGCTCGCGATGCAGTACGCCGCTGGCACAGAGATTTCTCTGATTCCCCCCGCCGCAGATCCGAAGAACCTCTTTGCGTTGATCGGCACCCAGAGCGCGCCTGCGCCGCAACAACCCGAGATCGAACTGGTGCATTGAATCACCATCGTTTCATTGCTCAACTGTCTTCTGCGTGCACACATGAACCGCTTGTCGATACAGGCCCCGTCGGCCGTCGTAATGGTACGGCCGCATCGCTTCACACCCAATCCCGAAACCGCCGGCGACAACGCCTTTCAACGCGCGCCCGTCTGGCATGACCATTCCGATGCGCGCACTCTGGCCGACACGGCGCGCGACGAAGTGACGGCCGCCGCGCAACGCCTGTCCGACGCGGGCGTCCGCGTGCATGTATTCGATGACCCCGGGGACAACGGCACGCCCGACTCCGTCTTCCCCAACAACTGGTTCTCGACGCATCCGGGCGGCCATGTCGCGCTATATCCGATGTACAGCCGCAACCGCCGACGCGAGCGACGCACGGATGTGATCGAGATGCTCAAGGCGGAGTATCGGGTGCAGGACGTCGTCGATTATTCGGGCCTCGAACACGACGACATTTTTCTGGAGGGCACGGGCGCGATGGTGCTCGATCACGTGACGCGCATCGCGTACACGGCGCGCTCGCGACGCGCCGACCCCGTCGCGCTCGAACGCTTCTGCACGCATTTCAACTTCGAGCCGATGTGTTTCGATACGGCTGATTCCAATGGGCAACCGGTCTATCACACGAACGTGATGATGAGCGTCGCGACGGACTTCGCGCTCGTTGGCTTCGACGTGGTTAGCGATGCGGCCCGGCGCGAGCACATTCATCGGCGTCTCGCGGAAACGGGACGCACGGTGATCGCGCTCGACAATGAGCAGCTTGGTCATTTCGCTGGCAACGCGCTGGAACTGACAGGCCGCGACGGCCGCGTGCTTGCGCTCTCCCGGCGTGCACTCGGCTGTCTCACGCAGCGGCAGCGCAGGCTGATCGAGCGGTCCGCGCAGCTGTTGCCGCTCGACGTGCCGACTATCGAACTGGCGGGTGGCTCAGTGCGTTGCATGCTCGCCGGGATTCACCTGGCGCGTCGCGGCTGAAGTCCGCTCAAGAACTGGCGCTTTTCGACAACCCATGGCCAGCCGCAGGCAACGGGTTTCAACGAGTCTTCGCTCAACCGCTTACCGACCCAACCGCTCCCGAAGAAATCCGATGAAGTGCTGTGTTTTCGCGGGCAACAGACGGGTTTCCGTGATTGCGTAGACTGGCGTGGCTATGCCGTCCCATTCGGGCATGATGTGGCGCAGCTTCCCGCCGGCCAGTTCATCTGCGACGATTTCTTCGGGCAGCAGCACGATGCCCATATCGAGCGTCGCCAGCCGCCGGATCATGCCGACGCTGTTGAGCGTGAACCGTCCTCCCACAGGCACCGTGACGCTCCGTCTTCCGTTGTTCAATGTCCACGCACCCGCTCTCAGGATGCCCAGGCACTCGTGTCGTTCCAGATCGACGGGCTTGCGCGGCTCGCCAGCCTGTTCGAGATAACCCGTCGATGCGTATAGCCTGGGCCGAAGCGACGCCAATGGCCGCGCGATGAGCTGCGAATCCGCGGGCTCGCCGATGCGAATCGCTACGTCGAAGGGTTCGCTGACCAGATCGACTTGCCGTGGCGTCAAGTCGAAGTCGAAGGTGATGCCGGGGTAGAGGCCGGCGAATTCGGCGATCAGTGGCGCGAGGTACGTCACGGCAAAGTCGACTGGCAACGACGCGCGAAGCACGCCGCTGGGGTTCGCAAGCATGTCGCCGAGCTGCTCGTGCGCGAGGCGTGCTTCATCGACGATGCGTTTGCAGCGCTCGAAATAGAGCTGCCCGGCCTCCGTCAGCTCGATCCTGCGTGTGGTCCGGTGCAGAAGACGCAATCCGATCGCCTTCTCCAGCGTCGCGATGCGCCGGGACAACGTCGAGTTCGGCATGTCCAGCACCTGCGCAGCGTGACGAAAGCCTTTGGCTTTGACGACCTCGACGAACAGCGCCATGTCATTGAGTAGTTCCACGTCTACTGCTCCATCAATGGATCAATGTTCTGCAAATTACCATATTTATCCCGAGGGTGAAGCAGGCGATGATCTCTATGCCTGACGAGTGCACTACCCGGTTCATGGCTGTGCCGGCAGCGCTCGTCGCTCGAACGGACATGCAAGTCGCGCATGAGTGACCTGCAGTCAGCCGTCTTTCATTCAAGCCAATCAAGGATTACGTCATGAACTCATTGTTCGATTCCGTCCGCGTCGGTCGACACGTGCTGCGCAACCGCCTGGTCATGGCGCCGATGACACGTTCGCGCGCGCAGTTCGACGGAACGCCGGGCGAACTGGCCGCCGATTATTACGCTCAGCGCGCAGACATCGGGCTGATCGTCACCGAGGGAACTCAGCCTTCGGACGATGGACAGGGGTATCTGACTACGCCCGGCATTTATACGGATGCCCATGTCGCTGGCTGGAAAAAGGTGACGTCGGCCGTCCGTGAAAAAGGCGGACATCTCTTCATCCAGCTCATGCATGCCGGGCGCATGTCGCATCCCGACAATACGCCGCATCATCGCCAGGGCGTCGCGCCTTCCGCGATCTCGCCGGGCACGGGTATGTTCACGCCCACGGGCATGCAGGAGATACCCGTACCACGCGCGCTGAGCACGAACGAAATCCGTCAGACCGTCCAGGATTTCCGTCACGCCGCGCGCCGTGCGATCGAGGCCGGCGCCGTTGGCGTCGAAATCCACGGCGCGAACGCTTATCTGGTTCAGCAGTTCTTCGCGCCGAGCGCAAATATGCGCACCGACGACTACGGCGGCTCGATCGAAAATCGCGCCCGCTTTGCCATCGAAGTGGCCACGGCGATCGCCAGTGAAATTGGCGCGGATCGCACGGCCATCCGACTGTCGCCCGGAACGACGATGTGGGGCATCGACGAAGGCGCCGAGGGCCCGGATCTGTACCGCTTCCTGGTCGCCGAACTCGACAAGCTGGGGTTGGCTTACGTCCACATCATGCATCAGGGCAACGAGGTGCTGCTCTCCGACATCCGCAAGCTATGGACACGCACTCTCATCCTGAACCGGCCCGGCCGTCCGCTTGAACGGGTCGGAAGCGATCTGGCTTCAGGGCTGGCCGATTTGGAGTCATACGGTCAGATGGTGTTAGCGAATCCCGATTTCGTCGCACGGTTGACGGCTAATTCAACGATGAATGAAGCGAACCGGACGACGTTCTTCGGTGGGGACGCGCGGGGATACACGGATTACCCGCACTTGCACGACCCTGCCGATGCCTGACGTTACCCGCTGTGTTGAAGCCGTCGGACGCTGACGGGTCAGTCACTTCGGCCGTCGCCGGGATATTGCTCGTCGGCGGCCCGTCCAACACGCGTTACGGCACGGTAACGCTCGGCGCTTCGGCGTGAAGGTGCTGGATGCACGCGGGGTGATTTATTGACACGCCATGCGTCGGTACAACCCGACGTCCGCGCTTTTCCGGCGGTGCCGATTTGCTGATCATCAGCACGCCGCCTTCGGATTTCCGAACGCCCACAGGGATAGGGATCGCTATTGGCAAGCATGGCTATTTGCCGCGAATAACATCTGTGGAAGCAGACCTTCATGCGTATCGGGAAGAAAGCTCCATTCCTCGCGCATCGCCTGCAAATCTGACTACCATCAGCTCAAGCAGTGGTGATGGAAACGGTAATGCCTTACCACTTTGCATCCGCGATACGTCCAGCAACGTAAAAAGGGAATTGAATCCGCGTTCACGACCGTCCAGGAGATCCGATGCCCTCGCGACCATTGCCCGGCGACGGGCTACTGGATGCGCATCGCGCTGATACACTACGTGCACGAAGGCGTACCGTGTACAGCCAGCCCGGGTGGAACATGTCCTCAAGGCAACCGAAGGAAATGCGTGACGCGACGCGTACGCCGACGTCTTCGGACACCGTCGGGCGCGACGATCTGGATCGCATGCTATCGGCTGTTGCGTTGCGTGACCGGGCTGCGTTTGAAACGCTCTATCGTCGTACATCGCCAAAGATATTCGCCATTTGCATCAAGGTACTGCGTGACCGGTCCGAAGCCGAGGACACGCTTCAGGACGTGTACGTCACAGCCTGGAACCAGGCAGCCACATTCAATCCGCAGCTATCCAGCGCTCTCACGTGGCTCGGGACGATCGCGCGCAATCGCGCAATCGATCGCATCAGGCGCCGCCGCACGGTCTCGCTCGACGAAACAATAGTCGAAGAGATCGTCGACGAATCACCCACTCCCGCCGCCCTTGCTCAACTCAGTCAGGAGCGCCAGCGGCTCGAGTTGTGTCTGCAAGCGCTGCCCGACATCCAGAGAAACGCGATCAGGGAGGCATTCTTCACGGGTTTGTCGTACGCCGAACTGGCCGCGCGAATGAGTGTTCCGCTGGGCACCATGAAGAGCTGGATCCGCCGCAGTCTGATGCAGCTGAAGACGTGTCTTGAACGATGAATACGCCCGCCTCTTCCGACGAAAAAGACCTTCGCTGCGCGGAGTACGTGCTAGGCGTGCTCAGCGACGAGGAGCGCCGCGAAATCGAGCTCGCAATGCAGCAGGAAGCGGGCATGGCCGAATCGCTCGCGCGTTGGCAAGCGCGCCTGATGCCTTTGAACGAAGACGTGGCGGAGGTGATGCCGCCTTCACATGTGTGGGACCGTTTGCAAGAGCAGTTGGGCTGGACACAGACGGGGCGCCGCGCGGGTCTATGGAACAGCCTGTCGTTCTGGCGCTGGACGGGATTGACGTCGGTCGTTGCAGCTTGCGCGCTCGCCATCGTCCTGACACGCACCGTGTTGTTGCACGAAACCGAGGCCCCGCCCGCGGGTTCGCAATATCTGGTTGCGACGCTCGAACGGCAAGGTGCGGGCGCAGCCTGGACGGCAACGGTGGATGCGCAACATGCACAGATCGTCGTCGTTCCGCCTCGCGACTTTGCGATTGCCGCCAACCATTCCACGCAGATGTGGATGATTCCGCCCGGCTCGAAACCCGTCTCCCTGGGCGTCATCGATCCGCAGCATCCGACGATCGTGCACGTCGCGCAGGCGCAGCTTCAGCAACTCGGCGCACAGACCACGCTTGCGGTGTCCCTCGAACCGCAAGGGGGATCGCCAACCGGGCAACCCACCGGGCCAGTACTTGCAGCGGGCCGCGTCGAGGGAATCTGAAAGTTCGAACGCGGGTGATACCAGCAGCATTCGTTTAAACCCTACAATAAGCTTGCGAACCAGTCTGGGTGGACGTAGAGTAACCGCTCGACAAACAAGCACATGAGGTGACGGATGTTCAAGTTCCTGGCGTTATGCGTGGCAATGGGCGTTTCCGGCACGGCGTTCGCTAAAGCCGATTGCCCGGTGTATCCGAAGAGCGAGTGGATGAAAGAATCCGATGCGCGCGCGCAACTCGAAGCGCAAGGCTACAAGATCAACAAGTTCAAGGTCGACGGCAACTGCTACGAAATCTACGGCCACAACAAAGAGGGCAAAAAGGTCGAGATCTACTACGACACCAAGACGCTTGCCGTCGTGAAGTCCGAGATCGACTGACGCCTGGCGCGCGCGATGCCCGTCAAAACCTGGGACATAGGCGTGCGGTTCACACACTGGACCGTCGCCGGCATCGTCGTGTGGAATCTGTTCGGGCCGACTGACCAGGCGCATCGAGTACTTGGATATATCGCTGCCGGTCTGGTTGCCTGTCGCTTCGTGTGGGGGTTTCTCGGCACGCCCTACGCACGATTCTCCGCCTGGTGGCCGACGCCTGCGCATCTGAAAGACTACGTGCGCTCGTTGGCCGCCGGCAAGCCGCTGCATCATCTGTCGCACAATCCGCTCGGCGGCCTGATGGCAATCGCACTCTGGCTGCTGATTCTGGCACTGGCGCTAAGCGGCTGGCTGATGCGCCTCGACGCATTCTGGGGCGAAGACTGGCCGCATGACCTTCACACGGTTCTTTCAATTGCACTAGAAGTCTGCGTGTGCGTACACATCCTCGCGGCCATCATCATGAGCATCTGGACACGCGACAATCTGATCGGCTCGATGCTAACCGGCTCCAAGCGCGATCCCGCCGACAAGCGCTGAGAGTCGAGCGCACAGCCCGAATGCCGGTCCTTAGAACATCTTGCGAAGACCGACTGCCACGCCCAACTGGTTGGTTCGGCCAATGGTATTGGTCGGCACACCGGCGGAATTGACTCCGCCCGGATAGTCGGCGGCGAAGGCGCCCGTGCCGCGCGCCCAGTCCGTGATCGCGTAGATTTCCGACTGCCTCGAGAAAGAGTATTCAGCGAGAATCGTAGCCGACTGGTTCACCCCCGTACCGAGCGAACCGTCGAGCCGTTCAGCATTGCGCGCGTGCCCGTAGTAGTAGGCGAACGTGAACAGCAGTGGCGCGGTGGCTTTCCAGTTCGCACCGACATAAATGGTGTCGTCGATGCGGTTGGGGCTCGCACCCTTCAATGTCGGCGAGCCAGCTTGTTGCATGTTGACGTCGGTCAAACCCGTCTGGTCCTGGCCGTGAAGCCAGCCGGCCAGCAGACGGACGTCGTGAGTGACCTGCCAGGCGCCGCTGACGTGCAGGAAGTTCGTCTTGCCACCATTGATTGCACTGCCAACACTGGTGCCGACCGCGGAGCCCGTCGCGGAGGTCGGTACCGACACCTGCTGGAAGCCTGCGTTGAGCATGGCTGGGCCATATGTGTACGTCAGTTCCACGGCGTAGATGGCGCCGAGACCGAGCGCGCCTGGCTGGTTGCCGAAACCATAAAGCGCATCGATCGCCAGGTTATAGAACGTGCCTTTGTACTTGACCGCGTTATTGATTTCCAGGTAATTGCCGATGTTGTTATAGGGCCAACTGTTTTGCCAATAGTTGCCAACGGTCAACGGGTCGAAGATATCGCCCAGGGTGTCGTAAGCGGGCGCGTATTGCCTGCCGAAAGTCAGTGCGCCCCACTTGTCGTTCGACAGGCCCACGTAAGCCTGTCGACTGAACAATGTGCCGGGAACGTGGAGTGTCCCATTGAAGGCTTCGAAGCCGTTTTCGAGGTGGAAGACTGCGGACCATCCGCCGCCCAGATCCTCGCTGCCTTTCAAGCCCCACCGGCTGTGTGTTTCCGGACCCGAGGTCATGACGACCTGGTCGTCGCCGCCCGGGCCGGCGTTCGTCTGATATCGGATAGCTTCATCGACGATGCCGTATAGCGTGACCGAGCTTTGAGCGAATGCCAGCGGAGTCGCGGCAGCGAAGAGTGCGCCAATGGCACTGGAGACAACGATCTTTTTCATCAGCGATCCACAGTAATTAGTGAGCCAGCTGGATCAATTTCGTGAACAGGGAGCATAGCCTGTCAATTCGTTGCAGCAAAGCGATCTGCCAAAGAGGTGTTGTTTATTTGCCGTACTGCATGGATGCGTGTGAATCGTCTGGCGATTCACTATGTCGAAGCCGCGTTGCCTTTTATTGCTGGTGCAAGAGCGCTTTCTTTGGAAATCGATTTGAGTGATTGTCGATCGACGTGCGATTCGTTCGTCGTATAGATGGATCGATCGGGTCCGTCGACCTGGAGAACATCATGCGCAAGCTCGTTGTTTCCGTTTTCATCAGTCTGGATGGCGTAGTGCAAGCCCCTGGCGGGCCGGACGAAGATCGCAGCGGTGATTTCCGCCTTGGCGGCTGGATAGTTCCCTATGCCGACGAAGCCATTGGCCAGAACTTGCAGGATCTGCTCTCGCAGCCGTTCGAGTTGCTACTGGGACGTCGCACCTACGACATATTCGCGTCGTATTGGCCACATGTACCAGCCGGTTCTCACAGCCGCGCCATCGCCGACCTGTTCAACAGCGTACCCAAACACGTCGCCACGCATCAGTCCGGCGCGCTCGACTGGCAAAACAGTCATACGCTTAAGGGCGACCTTGCCGACGCGATACGCGCGCTCAAACGTCAGGACGGCGCCAATCTATTGACGTTCGGCAGCGGCGACATGCTGCGCCAACTGCTTGCAGCCGGCCTGGTGGATGAGCTTCGGCTTGTGATATACCCCATCATGCTTGGGCGCGGCAAGCGCTTGTTCGGCGACAACGCACTAGCGTCTGCCTTCACTCTGGCGCACTCGATCAGCACGCCTGGCGGCGTGTTGATTACCCGCTACTTGCGCGATGGCGAGGTACGCACAGGAACATTCGACTGAGTCGAGCAACCCTGCCTATAGCGAGAGCGGTTTGGTCTCCCGCAGTAAGGCTGAGACCAATCAAGACATGGTCGGCTACTTGCGCGGGTCGCCATTCACGGTGCTGGGACTAGCGCGTATCGCGCGCGGGCCGGTGCGCGATTCATGGTCGTGCGTTTCCAGTCGGCTCACGGCTTTCTCTGCTAAAGCGACGGACCGCCTGCGGCGGTTGCCCAAGAGTGCGCAGGAACGCCCGCCTCATCCGCTCGCGATCCGAGAAGCCGACTTCGTCCGCGATCACATCCAGCGATAAACGCCCCTTCTCCAACAATAGCCTCGCGGCTTCCACGCGCAAATGTTCAACGGCTTTGGCAGGGGATTGCCCCGTTTCAGCCGTGAAAGCCCGACTGAACTGGCGCGGGCTCAGGCCCGCGACACCGGCTAATTCCTCAACGGTCAACGCATTGCGCAGATTGGCGTTCGCATAGTCGATTGCCTTCTGGATCCGGTCGGATTTGGGCTCGAGGTCGAGCAACGTGGAGAACTGCGATTGCCCGCCCGCGCGACGATGATAGACCACAAGCTTGCGGGCGACGGCGCGTGACACGTCCTGGCCATGATCCTTCTCGATCATCGCCAGTGCCATGTCGATCGTGGCTGTCATGCCTGCCGACGTCCAGATCGGTCCGTCGACGATGAAAATCTGATCTTCTTCGACGGCAATGGATGGAAAGCGGCGCTGCAGATCGTGTGCGAAGCGCCAATGTGTCGTCGCTCGACGGCCATCGAGCACCCCTGCCCCGGCCAGGATAAACGCGCCTGTGCAGGGTGCCGCGATGCGTCTCGATGTTTTCAAGGCGCGCCTGACGAACGCAGTCAATTCAGCAGAGACAATGTCAATCTCGACACCAGAGCCAAACATGACGGTGTCGAAGGCGGCGTCGCTGAAGGGCTGCGTTTCGACACGAATACCTGCCGAGGACACTACGAGTCCGCCCTCTTCAGACAGGAGCGTCACTTCGTATGCCGGCTCTCCGATCACTACGTTCGCCAGTTCAAAGGCGGTCACTGCCGCGAAGCCCATCAGATAGAAATTTGGGAATACAACGAAGCCGATCGTGTGCATAGCTTGCCCGCGTCATGTCCTGAATCGCTTGTATATATGACATTTGAGACACGGTCAACGGCGATTATTCTCTACCCATACCGTTGCGGCGCAAAAAACGGCCGGGCCGATGCCGCGATCGCGCGCCAGTCAGATTGCGACGCGCAACTTCGGGCTGAACCTCAAACCGCTTATCGCAAGAACCTTCGTATGGATCGTCGACTACTGATACTGGCCCTGGGCATGTTCGCCATGGGCACCGACAACTTCGTCGTCGCCGGTATTCTTCCCGGCGTCGCTGCGTCGCTGCATACATCCGTCAGCCTCGCGGGGCTGATGGTCACCTTTTACGCATTGACCTACGCGGTGGCGGCTCCCGTCATGGCGGCTCTGGCGGGCGGCTGGCCGCGCAAGCTCTTGCTGGTTTCCGCACTCGGCATTTTCGTCGCCGGCAATATGCTCAGCGCGGTCGCCGTGGACTTGCATTGGGTTTTGTTCAGCCGCGCGCTGTCGGGATTCGGCGCCGCTCTGTTCTCGCCTACTGCATTGGGCGTTGCCTCGGCGCTCGCACCGCCTGAAAAACGTGGCCGCGCGTTAGCTGCCGTAACGGCGGGGTTGACCGGGGCGACAGCGCTCGGCTCGCCGATCGGCACGTTTATCGGTGGATTCGGCAGTTGGAGAACGACCCTCTGGTTCGTCACGCTGCTCGGGATGGTGGCGATGATCGGCGTCTGGACGATGCTGCCATCCGTTCCCCGCCCTGCACCCGTCAGGTTGCGAGAACGGCTTGCACCCGTGCGCGATGTGCGGATCGCGCTCACCTTGTTCACTTCGTTGTTCGCCTTCGGCGGATTCCTGATGGTCTACACGTATGCGGGCGTGGTGCTGCAGCGTGTCACGCACGGCGACGAACGGATTCTTGCCGGGATGTTCCTGCTGTGGGGCGTGGCGGCGACGGCCGGGAACCTGCTGGCCGGTCGTCTCGTGGACCGATTCGAGAGCCGCAACATTATCAACGCGATGCTTTGGGTTGCCGTCATCAATTTTTGCGCGTTGCCGTGGGCATCCGCACATGCATTCAGCGCCGCAGTGTCGCTCGCGATCTGGGGCATATGCGGATGGGGGCTGATCGTCCCGCAACAACATCGGCTGGTGCACCTCAAACCGAGCGTGGCACCGCTGCTGCTGGCCCTCAACAATACCGCGACATACATCGGGCTTGCCTGCTCCGGCGTACTTGGTGGTGCCGTGCTGCAGTCGATCGGCGGGCAGTACCTGAGCCTCGTTGCGGCTGCGTTGATTGCGATCGCTTTCCTGCTTGCAGAAGCCGCGCATCGTTGCATGCAGCGGTCGTCCACACAGCAGCGCGCGACGATCAAACGCGAGACCGAGCCGGTCTGAATGATCATTCATTTCCAGTTTAAATATCAGTGTTCCGAACTATTTATGAACATACGATCCTTCATTGGCACAGCCTGCGCCGCTATTGCCATCTTTTTCTGCTTTTCGGCTTCCGCTCAAGGCACTGGGGAAACAGTCACGCCGAATTTCAACCGGGCCATACCGAACGTCCCCGGCAAGTCGCTCGTCGCTGTCGTCGTCGACTATGCGCCGGGGGGAGCTTCTCCGCCGCACGTACACGCCCCATCGGCGTTTATCTACGGCTACGTCGTCTCGGGCTCGATCGAGTCGCAAGTGAACGATGCGCCTGCACGCGTTTATCGCGCAGGCGAGAGCTTCTATGAACTGCCCGGCGCCCGTCATCGCATCAGCCGCAATGGCAGCAAGACACAGCCCGCGAAGCTGCTTGCCGTGTTCATCGTCGATAGTGACGCTCACACCTTGACCACACCCGTTAAACATGGAGAGTGAGATGAAACGTCTCGACTACACCCAGATCGCACCTGCAGGCATCAAGGCCCTTGGAGGCGTGTATGGGTACGTCACGCAAAGCGGCCTCTCGCCAATACTGGTCGATCTCGTCTACCTGCGAGTTTCACAAATCAATAACTGCGCGTATTGCCTGGATATGCACACGCGCGATCTGCTCAAAAGAGGGCAGAAGGTCGAGAAGCTCGCACTGGTACAGGCATGGGCGGAGGCCGGCATGCTATTCGATGAGCGCGAGCGTGCGGCCTTGGCGTGGGCAGAAACAGTGACGCGAGTCGCGGACACGGGCGTTCCCGATGATGCATATCAGGCCGCGCGCAAGGTATTCGACGAGCGCGAAATCGTGGATCTGACGATCGCGATAGGGTTGATGAACGCGTATAACCGGATGGCAATCAGCTTCCGGAATCCACCACAGGCCGCGCTGTAATATCGGCAATACAGAAAGCGTGGTCATGATTCGCGATCGCGGCGTTCATCGATATGGTCTAAGGGCACAACTCGGATCGCCGTTGCGAATCATGCCGATATAAGCGCCTCGGACCGCTGTTACGTCGCACTGGCGCGAGATGACCCCGCACCGACACTCGATTCCCTGACAACGAGTTCAGGCACCGCAAAGTATTGCACTGGCGGCTTTTCGTCTTCAGAGGTTTCGCTCAGTCGAGCCAGCAGCGTCTCACTTGCAATGGTGCCGAGCTTGTCCGCGCCTGCGAACAGCGTCGTCAAGGGCGGATTGGTATGCTCGGCCGCGACGACATTGTCACAACCCACGACCGCCAGAGCCTTGCCCGCGCGCTTGCCCATTCTGTCGAGTTCGTGCAGCACGCCAATTGCGACCTGATCGTTGTAGCAAACCACGGCCGTCGGCCGCGGCGTCATGTCGAAGATCGCGCGGACCGCATTGCGCCCACCCTCCGGCGTCAAAGGGACATCGATGATCCAGTGGTCCTCGACAGGCAGTGAGTGCGTCGCCATCGCCGACAGATAGCCCTGCCTGCGCTGGTTGGCAACTGCATAGCCCTGCCGGTTGCCAGCGAAAGCGATGCGCGTATGTCCCTGCCCGATCAGATGCTCGGTAGCTAATGCGAATCCGTAGCTGTTGTCGACTCCAATGGTATCGACGTCGGGCCCCATGGGACGCATGACCAGTACAAGTGGAATTCCCCACGACTGAATTTCGGCGGGCAACTGATCCGGCGTCCCAAGTGCGGGAGACATGATCAGGCCAGCGACATTCTGCTCGCGCATGGATCGCAGAACCCTCGTCTGCGTTTCGAGACTTTCGGCAGTGTGGGCCATCAGCGTCGTATATCCGGCTTGAGCCAGCACCCGCTCGATCGCCACCAGCAATTCGACGAAAAACGGATTGGTCAGATCGTTGATCACCATGCCGATCGTCGTGCTGCGCCTTCCACGCAGGATGGCCGCCCCCCGGTTGTAGACGTAGCCGAGCGCGCGAGCCGCCTCGCGCACCTTGTCGGCCGTTTCGGCCTTGATGCGCGGACTCTCCTGCAAAACGAGCGACACCGTCGATTTCGATACGCCAGCCGCAGCGGCAATGTCCTGAATGGTCGGTCCAGATTTCATGTTGCTTTGCACAATTGGAACGTTCCAAAAAGTGTTTGACATCGTGAAATCAGTCTACTACAGTTTGTTGGAACGATCCAACGAACGCTAATTGGAACGTTCCAATGGAGAGAGACATGAAAGAATCCGCTGGGCGCTGATCGGCGCCAGCACCATCGCCGACGAATGGATGGTCAATGCCATCCGCTCGCAGCCTGACGGTGAGATCGCCACCGTGGTGAGCGGCAGCGCGGAGCGCGGACGCGAGTTTGCTGAAAAGCACGCCATACCTTCGCACTCGGCAGACCTCGACGCCGTACTCGCCGACCCGTCTATCACGGCCGTCTACATCAGCAGCACCAACGAGAAACATCTGCCGCAAGTGCTCGCGGCGGCGAAAGCCGGCAAGCACGTGCTGTGCGAAAAGCCCCTCGCGCTGGCGGAAGAAGAAGCGGCGCAAATGATCGAAGCGTGCGCCTCCCACGGCGTGAAGCTCGGCACGAACCATCATCTGCGTTGCGCGGCGACGCACCGGAAGATGCGCGAACTCATTCGCGCCGGCGCAATCGGCACGCCCCTCTTCGTACGCGTCTTCCACGCGGTCTCGCTGCCGCCGCATCTGCGCGGCTGGCGTATCGAACGGCCCGATGCGGGCGGCGGCGTGATTCTCGACATCTCCGTTCACGACATCGACACGCTGCGCTTCCTGCTCGACGACGAACCCGTCGAAGTCAGCGCCATGACGTCGTCGGGAACGATGTCGACGGCGGGGCTCGCGGACGGCGTGATGGCGATCGTGCGCTTCAAAAACGGCGTGCTCGCGCAACTCCACGATGCGTTCACCGTGCCCTACGCGCCGACGGGGCTCGAAATTCACGGCACGGCAGGTTCGCTGTTCGCGAAGGACGTGATGACGCAGCGCCCGGTCGGCGAGATCACGTTGCGCTCGGCAGAAGGCACGCGAGACATCGAGGTCGAACCTCGCGACCTGTATTGCACGGCCGTCGCGCAATTCCATCGCTCGATTACGGAAGGACAGCACCCTGCCGCGACGGGTATCGATGGTTATCGCTCGCTCGTCGCCGCGCTGTCGCTCGTGAAATCCGCCGAAGCAGGCGGCCACGTGACGGTGCCATCCCGTTTCGCTGAATAAAAGCTTGAGGAGATTGACTGTGCGTTCCAGCAAGGTTGTTTCATTGGCCCACGCGGCGAGCCTGATCAACGATGACGATGTCGTCACCGTCAGTTCGTCAAGCGGTCTGGGTTGTCCCGATGCAATGCTCGCCGCTATCGGCGCCCGCTTCGAAACGGAAGATCATCCGCGCAATCTGACGATGCTGCATCCGATCGCAGCTGGCGATATGTACGGCATCAAGGGCATCGATCACATCGCGAAGAAAGGGCTGATTCATACGGTCATCGCCGGGTCGTTTCCGAGCGGTCCATCAAGCCTGCCGATGCCCGACATCTGGCATCTCATCACCGACAACGACATCCGCGCGTACAACCTGCCGAGCGGCGTGATGTTCGACATGCATCGCGAGGTCGCGGCGAAACGTCCAGGCGTGTTGACCAAGGTCGGCCTCGATACCTATGTCGATCCTGAACGCCAGGGCGGCGCGATGAACGCGCAGGCCGCCGAACATCCCATCGTCGAAAAGGTCACGTTCGCGGGCGACGAGTGGCTGCACTACAAAAACTTCGTGCCGCGCGTTGCAATCGTGCGCGCAACGACAGCCGATGAACGCGGCAACCTGTCGTTCGAACATGAAGGCGCGCTGCTTGGTGGACGCGATCAGGCGTTGGCCGTACGCAATAACGGCGGCATCGTCATCGCGCAAGTGAAGCGTGTCGTGAAGGCCGGTTCGCTGCATACGCAGCAGGTACACATTCCGTGCAATCTCGTCGATTACGTGGTCGTTGACGCCGAGCAGAAGCAGACGACACAGATCGAATACGACCCGGAAATCAGCGGCGAAATCAAACTGCCCGAGAGCGCATTCGCATTCGCCGAGTGGCACGCGGACAAGGTCATCGCGCGCCGGGCGGCACTGGAACTCGCGCAGAACGATGCGGTGAATCTGGGCTTCGGCATCTCCGCCAACGTGCCGCGCGTTCTGCTCGAAGAAGGCTACCGCGACGACGTGACGTGGGTCATCGAACAAGGCGCTGTCGGCGGAGTGCCCTTGCTCGGTTTCGCCTTTGGATGCTCGGGCAATGCCGACGCCATCATGCCTTCGCCTTCGCAATTCGTGTACTTCCAGGGCGGCGGCTTCGATGTTTCGCTGCTGTCGTTCCTGCAAGTAGACCGCTTCGGCAACGTGAACGTGTCGAAGCTGCCGAGCAAGCCTTATCTCACTGCCGGATGCGGCGGCTTCATCGACATCACGACGCATGCGAAGCGTGTGGTCTTTAGCGGCTATTTCACGGCGGGCGCAAAGATCGAAGTCGGCGAAGGACGTCTGAAGATCGTCAAGGAAGGCAAGAAGAAGTTCATCGCCGATGTGGACCACGTGACTTTCAGCGGACGCATGGGAAGAGAGCGTAATCAGCAAGCGCTATATGTCACGGAACGCTGCGTGATCCAACTCAGCGACAAAGGCCTCGAAGTGATCGAGATCGCGCCCGGCATCGACCTGCAAAAGGATGTACTCGATCAGTGCGATATCGAGTTGGCCGTCTCCCGTGCCCTGAAGACGATGGATGCATCCATTTTCACGGACGCTCCGTTCGGCCTGAAGCTGAAGGAGGCGCGTCATGGCTGACCAGCAACTGATCCAGATCGAGAAGACGAACGCCGTTGCTGTCGTCACCCTCAATCGGCCGGACAAGCTCAACGCGCTGACACCGGAAATGCTCGATCAACTCGAAGCCGGAGCGGCACAGCTTGAATCGGATGCGAGCGTGCGCGCCGTCGTGCTGACAGGCGCGGGTGAACGTGCCTTCTGTGTCGGCGCCGACATCAACCAGTGGTCGGCACTCGCGCCGCTCGACATGTGGCGCGTATGGGTCTCACGCGGTCATCGTATTTTCGACCGCTGGGCAGCGCTGCGTCTGCCCGTCGTCGCGGCGATTAACGGCCCCGCATTCGGCGGCGGCCTCGAACTGGCCGCGGTCGCCGATGTGCGCGTCGCGGACCCGGCTGCCACGTTCGCACTGCCCGAAGCGAGTATCGCGACCTGCCCCGGATGGTCCGGCACGCAACGGCTCGTGTCGCTGATTGGTCCGAGCCATGTGAAATCGCTTGCGCTCACGGCGAAGCGGATCGACGCGCAACGCGCATACGGCATCGGACTGGTCGACGAAATCTCCACGCCGAAAGAGTCGGTTGCGGCCGCCATCGCCATCGCTGAAAAGATCGCGACGCTCGCACCCGTCTCCGTGCAACTGACGAAGCAACTCATCAACGCCGCCTCGGGATTCGGGACCGGCGCAACCCTGGAAGCCATGGCGGGCGCTCTGTCCGCGTCGACGCACGACGCCCGCGAAGGCATGGCCAGTTTCCGCGAACGGCGCCCGGCGCAATACGAGGGTCAATGACATGACGTACGACACCGCAATTCCCGCTGCAACCGCGCTTTTGACAAACGCTAAGGCGCCCGCGCACGAAGCCTTCAACGGCCGCATGTACATCGACGGCGCATGGACCGAATCCACGGACAAGCAGCGCTTCGAGCGCCGCAGCCCTGCGCATGGACACGTTGTCAGTTCGTTTCCGGAAGCGACACCGGCAGACGTCGAGCGAGCCATCAACGCCGCCGACCTCGCCTTCCGTCACGGTCCATGGTCGAAGCTCAAAGGCGCGGAACGCGCACGGATTCTTCTCGCGATCGCTGACGGCATCAAGGCACGCGTCGACAGGATGTCGCTGCTCGAATCGCTCGAAACAGGCAAGCCGCTTGCGCAGGCACGCGGCGAAGTGTCCGGCTGCATCGATCTCTGGCAATACGCGGCAAGCCTTGCCCGCACGACCAGCGGCGATGCCTACGACACCCTCGGCGAAGACATGCTCGGCATCGTGCTGCGCCAGCCGATCGGCGTTGTCGGACTCATCACGCCGTGGAATTTTCCGCTGTGGATCCTCTCGCAGAAGCTGCCGTTCGCACTCGCGGCGGGTTGCACATGTGTCGTCAAGCCGAGCGAACTAACGTCGAGCACGACCGTCATGCTGATGGAGATTCTCGAACAGGCCGGCGTGCCGGCGGGCGTCGTCAACGTCGTGACGGGCAAAGGTCCGTCCGTCGGACAGCCGCTCGCGGAGCACGACGCCATCGATATGCTGTCGTTCACCGGTTCGACGCGCGTCGGCAGTTTGCTCGGCGGACTCGCATCGAAGAAGCTGAAAAAGGTCGCGCTCGAACTCGGCGGCAAGAATCCGCAGATCGTCTTTCCCGATTGCGACTGGGACGCGATGGTCGATGCCGTCGTGTTCGGCGTGTACTTCAACGCGGGCGAATGCTGCAACAGCGGTAGCCGCGTGCTCGTACACGAATCGATTGCGGAGCGCTTTGCGCAAGCGGTCGTCGAGCGCGCGCGGCAAGCGCCTGTTGGCGATCCTCTGCATCCTGAATGCAAGATCGGCGCGATCGTCAGCGAGAACCAGTTGGTCGAGATTCTCGGCAACATCGACAAGGGCGTTGCGGCAGGCGCGCGCCTGCGCCTAGGCGGCAAACGCTATGACGCGAACGGCCTCTATCTGGAGCCGACCGTCATCAGCGATGTCACGCCCGACATGAGCATCGCCCGCGAAGAAATCTTCGGCCCCGTGCTCACGATCATCCCCTTCTCCGACACGCAGAACGCGATCGACATCGCGAACGACACGGCCTACGGACTCTCCGCCGCCGTCTGGAGCAACGACATCAACACATGCCTGACCGTTGCGCGCGGCGTCGATGCGGGCACGGTTTGGGTCAACACCTTCCTCGACGGTTACCCCGAACTGCCGTTCGGCGGCTTCAAGTCGAGCGGCGTTGGACGCGAACTCGGCAAGCAGGCAGTCGAAGACTACACCGAGACGAAGACGATTCAGCTTCACATCGGAGAACGCAAGAACTGGTGGTTGCCGCGTCCAGCCGCCTGATCACGAATCCATCCAGATCGCACCACGGCATGCCCGCCGTGGTGTCCACAAGAAAGCCCGCCAAGAGAGCGTCATCAAGGAGACAAAGATGTACAAGAAGCGTATTGCTGCAATTGCAGTCGGCCTCGTTGCCTGCCACGCGCTGTCCGCTTACGCGGCCGACACGAAAACGGTGGAAGTCATGCACTGGTGGACTTCCGGCGGCGAAGCCAAGGCCCTTTCCGTACTGAAAGACGGCCTGAAAACAAAGGGCTATGCATGGAAGGACAGCCCGATCGCGGGCGGCGGCGGCGAAGCGGCGCGCACGGTGCTGAAGGCGCGCGTCGCGTCGGGTAATCCGCCCGATGCGATCCAGATGCTCGGCTTCACGATCCCCGAATACGCGCAAGAGGATTATCTGCAGAACCTCGATCCTGTCGCCTCAAAGGAAGGATGGGACAAGCTCGTGCCCGGTCCAATCCAGAAATTTTCGAAAGTCGATGGTCACTGGGTTGCCGCCCCTGTCGATGTGCACCGCACGAACTGGATCTGGGCGAACAAGAAGATCTTCGATCAGTTGAAGCTCACGCCGCCGAAGACCTTCGAAGAACTCGTCGCGGACGCCGACAAGATCCGCAAGGCCGGCTACATTCCGCTGGCGCACGGCGGCCAGGCATGGCAGGAAGCGACGATCTTCGATAGCGCGGTGATGTCGGCGGGCGGCCCGAAGTTTTATCAGCAGGCGCTCGTCAAGCTGGACCCGAGCGCGCTCGGCTCGAAGACGATGGAAAAGGCCTTCGACCAGATGCGCGCATTGCGCGGCATGGTCGATCCGAACTTCCCGGGCCGCGACTGGAACCTCGCCACGTCGATGGTCATCAACGGTAAAGCTGCCATGCAGATCATGGGCGACTGGGCCAAGGGCGAGTTTGCGTCGGCAGGCAAGCAGCCGAATGTCGACTACCTCTGCTTCAACTATCCCGGAACGGATGGCGCATTCATCTTCAACACCGACCAGTTCGCGGGCTTCAAGAAGGGCGACGCGAGTCTCCCCGGCGAGTACGCGTTTGCGTCGACCATCATGGACAAGGGCGTCCAGGCGAAATTCAACCAGATCAAAGGCTCGATTCCTGCGCGTCTCGATGTGCCTCAGGACGGCTTCGACGAATGCGGCAAGAAGTCGATGAACGACATGCGCGCCGCCCTCAAGACGGACTCGATGGTCGGCAGCTTCGCGCACGGACACGCGATGCCCGATGGTCCGAAGAACGCCGTGTATGACGTCGTCACGCACTTCTTCAATTCGAATCAGTCGTCTGCGGATGCCGTGAAAGCGCTCGTCGCGGCAGTGAAGAACTCGCAGTAAGCCAAATGGTCCTCGTGCGGATGCGGCACCCAACGCCGCTGTCCGCGAGGCCCGTCATCTCCGACGGTAGGTGTTGCCATGCTATTGCACAATCGCGCCCATGCGGCGACCACGCTTGATGATCTGAACAACAGCTCGGGCCAAAGCCCGACGCGAAAGCGATCGACGTTTCGAAACCGCTTCGAAGCGGTTCTGCCCAAGATCGTCCTTAGCCCGACATTGATCATCACGTTGATCTTCGTCTATGGCTTTATCGCGTGGACGACGGTGCTCTCGTTCACCCGCTCACGCGCCTTTGCGAACTTCCACTGGGCCGGTCTGCTTCAGTATGGCCGCGTCTGGGAGCATCCGCGCTGGCATGTGGCGATCGTCAACCTCGGCATCTACGCATCGCTCTATGTCGTGCTGTGCATGGCGATCGGGCTCGGCCTCGCCATTCTGCTCGATCAACGGATTCGCGCTGAAGGCGGATTGCGGGCGCTCTTTCTTTATCCCATGGCGCTCTCGTTCATCGTCACGGGCACCGCATGGAAATGGATTCTCAATCCGGGGCTTGGCCTCACCAAGCTGTTCCATGACTGGGGTTGGACGAGCTTCCAGTTCGACTGGATCATCAACGACGACATGGCGATCTATACCGTCGTCATCGCCGCTGTCTGGCAGGCGTCGGGCTTCGTGATGGCGATGTTTCTGGCAGGCCTGCGCGGCATCGACCAGGAACAGATCAAAGCCGCGTCGATCGACGGTGCGCGCATGCCTTCGATCTATCGGCGAGTCATCATTCCGCAGCTGCGGCCCGTCTTCGTATCCGCGTTCGTGATTCTCGTGCACCTTGCGGTCAAGAGCTATGAGCTTGTCATCGCATTGACGGGCGCCGGTCCCGGCTACTCGACCGAACTGCCGTCCACCTTCATGTACTCGTTCACCTTCACCCGCAACGAACTCGGCATGGGTGCGGCCAGCGCCGTGATGATGCTGTGTACGGTGGCCGCCATCATGGTGCCCTACCTCTACTCCGAAATGAGACCTCGCCGGAAGAGCGGCGGCCATTGAACTCAACCGATACCCCCTAGCAACCTTTTGCATGGGGCCAGAGTAAGGCTCTAAAGAACCAACTCTGGCCAACAGGAGACAACGATGGCTACCAAGACATGGGACTCACCACAGATGGTGGTGGGCAAGCATAACTACGTCTCGCGGATCGTGATTTATTCGATGCTGGCGATTGCGGCCGTGGTCTATCTCGTACCGCTGCTCGTGATGCTGCTAACGTCGTTCAAGCCGCTGCCCGAGGTGTATTCCGGCAATATCCTCGCGCTGCCGCATCAGTGGACGCTTGAAGCGTGGGAAAAAGCCTGGGGCTCGGCATGCGTGGGACTGGAATGCTCCGGTGTAAAAGGCTTCTTCTGGAATTCCTTCCGGATGGTCTTCTCTGCCGTAGCGATCTCCACGTTACTCGGCGCATTGAACGGCTACGTGCTGACCAAATGGCGCTTCAAAGGCGACAACACGCTGTTTGGCCTGATCCTGTTCGGATGCTTCATCCCGTTCCAGATCGTGCTGATTCCGATGGCGTCGTTCCTCGGCAAGGTCGGTCTCGCACAATCGATCAGCGGCCTCGTGTTCGTGCATGTCGTTTATGGCCTGTGCTTCACGACGCTGTACTTCCGCAACTACTACATCGCGTTCCCCGATGAACTCGTGAAAGCGGCGATGATCGACGGTGCACGCTTCTTTCGCATCTTCTTCCGCATCCTGCTTCCCAACTCGGTGCCCATCATCACCGTCACCGTGATCTGGCAATTCACGAATATCTGGAACGACTTTCTGTTCGGCGCTTCATTCACGACGGGCAGTTCCGCGCCCATCACCGTCGCGCTGAACAACATCGTCAATACATCGACGGGCGTCAAGGAATACAACGTCAACATGGCCACGGCCATGATCGCGGCGCTGCCGACACTGCTCGTCTATGTGATCGGTGGTCGCTACTTCGTACGCGGTCTGATGGCCGGCTCGGTCAAGGGGTAAATCATGTCTTCTCTGCACGTATCCAACGTTCGCAAAGCCTACGGCTCCACCGAAATCCTCAAGGAGATCAACATCGATGTCGACGATGGCGATTTTCTCGTTCTCGTCGGACCCTCCGGCTGTGGGAAATCGACGCTCCTTTCTCTGATCGCCGGACTCGATACGCTCTCGGGCGGCGAGATTCGTATTGGTAACGACAAGGTCAACGACCTGCATCCGAGCGAGCGCGACATCGCGATGGTGTTTCAGAGCTATGCACTGTATCCGAACATGTCCGTCGGGCAGAACATCAGCTTCGGTCTGGAGATGCGCAAGGTATCGAAGCCCGAACGCGAGAAAGCCGTGAAAGATGCCGCCCGTCTGCTGCAGATCGAGCACCTGCTCGACCGGCGTCCGGGCCAGCTGTCGGGTGGACAGCGTCAGCGTGTCGCGATGGGACGCGCGCTGGTGCGTCATCCGAAGATCTTCCTGTTCGATGAACCGCTGTCGAACCTCGATGCAAAACTGCGCGTCGATATGCGTACCGAGATCAAGAAGCTGCATCAGCGTTTGGGCGCGACCATCGTCTACGTCACGCATGACCAGATCGAAGCGATGACGCTCGCCACGCGTATTGCCGTGATGAAGGGCGGCGTATTGCAACAGCTCGGCACGCCCGCCGAGGTCTACAACACGCCCGCCAACACGTTCGTCGCGACGTTCATGGGCTCGCCGTCGATGAACCTGATTCCGGCGCGCATCGAGCGCGCGAACGGTGCGCTCCATCTGCTGGTGGGTGAAGGCCAGAAGGCGATCGATCTTGTGTTGCCGCCGCAACCGGCCGCCGTCGAGCGCTACATCGGCAAGAAGGTGATTGCGGGTCTGCGCCCTGAGGCGATCGGCGTGGAAAACGAGCGCGCCACGTCGGCACTGCGCACCGTGCCCGTCACGATCAATGTGCTCGAACCGACAGGCCCCGACACGCTCGCCGTGCTCGATCTCGGCGGCATGGAAGTCTCCGCGCGACTCGGCGCCGACATGCCGCACGCGTCCGGCGAACGATGCGAGCTGCGCGTCGATCTGTCGAAGCTCGTGCTGTTCGACACCGACACGGAAGTCCGCATTCACTGAGCGCCCAGCGCAACGACGGATGGTGCAGCCATGAGCAAGATAGCTGGAAAGTGTTCGACCGCGCTGGTGACGGGCGCGCGACGCGGCATCGGCCGGTCGATATGCGTCGCGCTCGCGCGGCGCGGCTTCGACATCGTGCTGACGGATGTCGTGAACGACGAGGACGCCGCGACGACCTGTGCGCTCGTACGCGACGAAGGCCAGGAGGCGCTCTTCATTCAGAGCGATCTCAGCGACGTCGACTCGCATGAAAGCGTCGTCGAGGAAGCCGTGCGCTTCAAGGGAAGTATCGAATGCCTCGTCAACAACGCGGGCATCGGTTCGCCTAGCCGCGGCGATCTGCTCGACGTATCGCCGCAAGCGTTCGATGCCGTGCTCGGCGTCAATCTGCGCGGCACGTTCTTTATGACGCAGGCCGTCGCTCGCCACATGTGTGCGACATCGTCGACGGCCGCCCGGTCGATCGTGACGGTTTCGTCGGTATCGGCGGACATGGCATCGCCCGAGCGCGCCGAATACTGCCTGTCCAAATCCGCGTTGCCGATGATGACGCGCCTGTTCGCATTGCGGCTCGCGAGCGCAAATGTCGGCGTGTTCGAGGTGCGGCCCGGCATTATCCGCACGCCGATGACATCGGGTGTCGCGGAGAAATACGAGGCGCGCTTCCGCGAGGGCCTGGTTCCCGCCGGCCGGTGGGGCGAAAGCGACGAAGTGGGCCAGGCAGTCGCGACGCTTGCAGGCGGCCTGCTGCCCTTCGCGACGGGCAGCGTGGTCAACGTGGATGGCGGCCTGTCCATCCCTGCATTCTGAGCCGACTGACATGAAAACGACGACATATGACTACGTGATCGTGGGCGGCGGCTCGGCCGGTTGTGTACTGGCCAATCGCCTGAGCGCCGATCCCTCGATCAAGGTCCTGCTGCTCGAAGCAGGCGGTTCCGATCGCCACCCTTTCTTCTCGATGCCTGCCGGCTTCGCGAAGATGACGCGCGGCATCGGTTCGTGGGGCTGGTTCACCGTGCCGCAGAAGCATCTGAACAATCGCGTGCTGCGCTTCACGCAAGCGAAGGTGATCGGCGGCGGTTCTTCGATCAATGCGCAGATCTATACGCGCGGCGTTCCTGCTGATTACGACGATTGGGAACAGAAAGCGGGCGCGACGGGTTGGTCTTATCGCGATGTGCTGCCCTACTTCAAGAAGTCCGAGAACAACCAGCGCTTCGCGAATGAGTATCACAGCTATGGCGGCCCGCTCGGCGTATCGAATCCGATCAGCCCGCTGCCGATCTGCGAAGCGTTTTTTCAGGCTGGACAGGAACTCGGCATTCCGTTCAATCCGGATTTCAATGGTGCCAGCCAGGAAGGTCTCGGTTATTACCAGTTGACGCAACTGGATGCGCGGCGGTCATCAACGGCAGCAGGCTTTATCCGACCGGTGCTCGGGCGTGCGAATCTGACGGTCACGATGCAGGCGCGAACGCTGCGCGTGATCGTCGAGGGAAACCGCGCGACAGGCGTCGAATACGTGACGGGCGATAGCCGCGATCCGCAGATCGTGCGCGCGTCGCGTGAAGTGATCGTGTCGTCGGGTGCGATCGGTTCGCCGAAACTGTTGATGCAGTCGGGCATCGGTCCCGCCGGGCACGTGGAGTCTGTCGGCATCAAAGCTGTCCACGATCTTCGCGGCGTCGGCTCCAATCTGCAGGATCACCTCGACCTCTTCGTCATCGCCGAATGCACGGGCGATCACACCTACGACAAGTACAACAAGCTGCACAACGCCGCATGGGCTGGACTGCAGTACCTGTTGCTGAAGAAAGGCCCGGTTGCATCGAGTCTCTTCGAAACGGGCGGCTTCTGGTATGCGGATCGCGACGCGCGCGACCGCTCGCCCGACATCCAGTTTCATCTCGGCCTCGGGTCCGGTATCGAAGCGGGCATGGCCAAGCTGAACAATGCGGGCGTTACGCTCAACACCGCGTACCTTCGCCCGCGCTCGCGCGGCACGGTTCGTCTCGCCAGCGCGGACCCCGCTGCCGCGCCGCTGCTCGACCCGAACTACTGGGCCGATCCATACGATCGCGACATGGCGATCAAGGGCTTGCGGCTCGCGCGCGACATCCTGCGCGCCCCAGCGATGAAGCGCTATGTGCAAAGCGAAGTTCTGCCGGGAGCGCGCGTGAATACCGATCAGGAACTGTTCGACTATGCATGCACGAATGCAAAAACCGACCACCACCCCGTCGGCACCTGCCGCATGGGCCGCCCCGACGATCCCGACAGCGTCGTCACGCCGGACCTGCGTCTTATCGGACTGGATGGCCTGAGAGTCGTCGACGCATCCGTCATGCCCTATCTGCCTTCGTGCAACACAAATGCACCGACGATCATGGTCGCCGAAAAAGCCGCCGACATGATCATTCAACCCCAGACATCGAGAGGTTTCCGTGAACATCAATCTGCCAACGCCGGAAGGTTCAATCAGCCCGTACACGATGCAGCATCGGGAAGACCAGGTTCTGCCGTCCACCGCGCCGACGTTTAACCGCATCGCGTATGCGGCGGCGCACGTCGTCGTCGATCCATCGCGTGCGTACGAGCCTTGGGGCAATACACCGCGTGTTGACTGGGACGCTACGCTTGCATTTCGCACCTACCTGTACGGCTTGGGATTCAAGGTGGCCGAAGCGATGGATACCGCGCAACGCGGCATGGGCATCGGCTGGCCAACAGCCGCTGAACTGATCCGACGCAGCATCGCGCACGCGCGCAGCATTCCCGGCGCGGACCTGGCGTGCGGCGCGGGCACCGATCATCTCGACGGCACGCGCAGCCATGCGCTTGCCGACATTGTCGGCGCCTACAAGGACCAGTTCGAAGTGATCGAATCAGCGGGCGGCCGGCCGATCATGATGGCGAGCCGCGCCCTGTGCGCAGCAGCGCAGTCCGCCGACGACTACAAGCATGTCTACGATGCCGTGATCTCCGCGTCACGCAACAAGGTCGTGTTGCATTGGTTGGGCGACGCGTTCGACGCTTCGCTCTCCGGCTACTGGGGCAGCCGCGACGTCGCGACGGCGATGGCGACTGTGCTCGACATCATCCGGCTTCATCAGGACAAGATCGAAGGCATCAAGATCTCGCTGCTCAACGCGGAATATGAGCGTCAACTCAGATCGCAGTTGCCCGAGGGCGTCGTGATGTTCACCGGTGACGACTACAACTACGGCGAACTCATCGCGGGCGACAGCACCGGCCATTCGCACGCGCTACTCGGCATCTTCGACCCGATCGCACCGGTCGCATCGCGCGCATTGGTGAAGCTCGCCGCTGGGGATACCGATTCATATCGCCAGCTTATCGATCCGACGGTTGCGCTATCGCGCGAACTCTTCGCTGCGCCCACGCAGTATTACAAGGCTGGCGTCGTTTTTCTCGCGTGGCTCAATGGGCATCAACGGCACTTCTCGATGGCAGGCGGGATGCAGTCGGCGCGATCCGTCGCGCACTACGCAGAGGTGTTCAGGAAGGCGGACGTCGCGGGCGTATTGACTCGCCCCGAACTGGCTCGCCGTCGCATGAGCGAGTTTCTGAGCTTAGCTGCGGGTATCGATAACTGAAAACCGGTTCGCGCATCGCGAGCCCGATTGGAGACGAAGCATGACAGCACGGGCAACGTCTGCAGTTTCAGTGTCGTCGGTGAACAATGCCCGCTATCGATACACGGGCATCGCGGTCAGCAAGGAATTTGCCGCCGTTGCATCCGGCGGGATCGCGCCTTTCATAGCGGCTGCGTTGCTCGCGTGGGCACAAGGTGCGTACTGGCCGATTGCTACCTACATCGCGGTGTTGGCGGGGATCAGCTTTGTCGCTACATTCTTCTCACCGGAGACTCGCGGGATCAGTCTTCGACAATGATTCGCAAATGCCGAGCGGTCGGGTTCCGTCCAGGACGCGCCGCTCGCTGGAATGCGAGCGGCGTCTCCTTGTGACAACCAGGATGCAAGCGCCGCCTGTTTCTCGCGCACGCTTCTCTTTGTCCTACTGCCCGCCTTCCCGAATCGTCAGAGCATTCTTTACAGACGTGACGCCGGAAACGCCCTTCGCTATCGAGGTCGCCTTGTCGATCTGGGCCGGATCGGTCACGCCCCCAGCGAGCGTCACTGCGCCGCCTTTCACGAGAACATTGATCCCCGTCGTATCGACACCGCCCTTCGAAAGCGCCTGAGCCACTTTTTTACTCAATGCCCGGTTCGCCTTCCTGATGGAGGATTTCGATGCTCCTTGCGTTGTCGTCGTTGCGCTGGCGGCTTCACTTCCCTGAGCCCAGGCATTGACGGATGCAACGACGATCAATGCAGCGCCAGCCAGCTTGAGTGTTTTGATTGCGTTCATTAGTTTCCCCTGTTTAAGTAACTCAACGAAAGATGTTGCCAACTACCTTAAGGCTTCACATTCTCTTGCCTGGTACCTGTGGCGGCAGCAAGCCGGCTTTGTGCCGCGACGAGTTGGTCATCCGTGGTCGCCACCAGCCATAGACGTGCGTGCTCCATGATCTGGCGGTTGTGGTCCTTCAACGGGCCCATCGCCGCTGCGGCCTTCCAGACCACCGGGCCGATGCGGCTCTTGCGGCCCGAGGGCGCGCCTACCAGCAGGCAATAAGGCCCCAACGGAAGCGATACAAACGGTAGTGCCGGACTTGCACGCACGCGCCAATCGATGAATGGCGTCTCGCTGATCAGCAGCGGCGAGGGCAAGCCGTAAAGCACACTGAAATCGTAGAGCGACAGTTGCTCCCGCACCCCCGTGTAAATACGCCGGATGTCATCGACAACCGCCGCACGGATCTCGTCCTCGAACATCGGCTCCTGCGCATAGCGGGCCGTTGCCTCGCGCGCCTCCGCCTGATAGGCGCTGAAGAGGCCGAGTTCCACACAGTCCTGCACGGCGCGTTGAATCTCCGCTACAGAACCCGCCTCATCTGGCGTGCCCAGCTGCGCAGCCCGCAAGAAGCGGGCAAGCCCCGCTTCCTGGATTGCAGGACCCTCTGCGGCTACAGCATCTTCACCGTCCTTGTCGAGCGGTACATAAATATACTTCTCAGCAGCGAAACGTGATTTCTTGCCTTCATCGAACTTGATTTCGCCATCGACGTAATCCAGATAGCGCGTCCCGACTCGACCATGCTCCCAAATCCAGTTCTTCAAAAACGGGCGTAGCGGATGCAGCTTCTCTTGATCGGCCATTGAAACCTCCTGGTGCCCCAGTATAGTTCCAATTCGCCGGTTGAAAACCACAGCGAATCACATTCGACGTTCAGCCTGGCGCCGCGCGATGCCGCGCGAGAAACCGGTCCAGTTGCCCCGCGAAGGTCTTGCTGTCGCGCGGACTGAAGGGCGCTGGACCGCCCGTATCGACGCCCGTGCTGCGCAGTTGATCCATCACGGCACGCATCGTCAGGCGTTCCTCGATATTCTCGCGGCTGAACCAGCCTCCACGCGGGTCGAGCACGAAGGCGCCTTTGTCGAGCGCAGCGGCGGCCAGCGGGATGTCCGCGGTAATCACCAGATCGCCGGCCACGGCCAGTTCAACGATGCGCATATCGGCCGCGTCCGCGCCCGCCGGTACTTGCAGTGACTTGATATACGGCGAAGGCGGCGTCTGCAGATACCGGTTTGCTACGAGCGTCACACACACTTCGGCGCGACGCGCGGCCCGAAACAGCATGTCCTTGATGACAACCGGGCAGGCGTCTGCGTCAACCAGCACTTGCATCTTGTCGCTCCCAATCACTGCATCGCTTCCGTCTGAACTTTTTCGAGCTCCGCATGCGCCTCGTCGACCTTGTGTTGCCGCTCGGCGATTTTCTTCGCGCTCTTGCCATCGGCCTTTGCTTGCTGCAACTCGCGCTGGCGTTCCGACAGCTTTTTCTCCGCCGCAGCCACCTTGCGTTGCGCATCGCTGCGCAGCACGGCATCGGTGCAGTTCGCGTTCATCTGGGCGAGCGCGGTTTCGAGCCCATCGACCCGTTTCGCATTGCCGTGCGCTTGCGCATAGCTGATTTCTCGCTCTATCGAAGTGCGCTTTGCATCGCATCCGCCTGTCTGAGCCGTACAAACCATCGGATAAGCCGCCATGCCGAGCAGTAGCGCATTGATCGCCCTATTCATCGGAAGCCTCATTCGTAGAATGCTGTTCGTTCTTCGGCCTTGCGATCAGACGCAAACAATACTACTTCAAAACATGAAGGCCACTCGACAAAGCGCACGCGTTGACGAAAGCGCGCCAGAAAAATAGGCAAGATTGCTGCTATCTGCACGCCCCCTGAGCGCGCCGCAACGAAGGCGAATAGCTGAACATGCCGATGCACACGTCCGTCAGAAACTCCGCATCGCGCGGCAGCATGATCGAATCGCGTTCCAGCAGCCATTCTCGCAGCACGCCGCCAAGGAACGCATGCACGACGCTCGACGCACGCTCGGTATCGAGATCGAACGGCAGTTGTCCCCTCGCGATTGCATTGCGCAAGCCGCGCTCGAGATACATCCTTCCGTTACGCGCCGCGTCGTGTTGCCGCTCGATCACCAGCACCATGTCTTTTGTATTTTCGCACTTCGTGAACAACACTTCGAACACGCGGCGGCTGTGCGGCTCGACTACGGCCTTACCGAGGAAATACACCAGCAGTTGCCTGATCCTGCCGAGCGGGTCGGGCTCGGCGGCATCCGTGGTCGCTGCAACGAGCAGCTCCATCGGCAGCATCACGCGGTTTGTCATGGCGACGAACAGATCGCTCTTGTTGCGGAAGTGTCCGTATATCGCGCCACGCGTACACCCCGCACGCATCGCGATGTCCTCCAGCGACGTGCGGGACACGCCATGCTCCGCGAACAGCCGCTCGGCTGCATCGAGAATCTGGTCGCGCGTTTCCCGCGCCTGTTGTCGTGTTCGCCTCATCGGTCGTTGTACCGGTTCGAGACTGGCCAGGAAGCGCCGCGCGCGGCAAGTGTTCGTTCGTCAAGCCGGCGCCCCCGTCCCTGGCGTACCGCCGGGCGGCGGTCCGTCGGGCGGCGGTCCGTCCTTCGGCGTTCCATCTCCGTGTCCACCCGACGCAGCACCATCGCCGCCGTGATGCGGCATCTTGTGCGACACCTCGTCGAGCTTGTCGCCGAGCAGCCGGCGCACGACCACATAGAACACGGGAATCAGCAGCAGACCGAGAAACGTTGCAAACAGCATCCCGCCGATCACGCCCGTGCCAATCTCGTGACGTGAAGAGGCGCCCGCCCCCGACGAGATCACGAGCGGGAATACGCCGAGAATGAACGCCATTGACGTCATCAGGATCGGACGCAGCCGCAATCGGGCCGCCGTCAGCACCGCGTCGCGCAGTGTCATGCCGCGCAGCTGTCCCTCCACCGCGAACTCGACGATCAGGATCGCGTTCTTCGCCGCGAGACCGATCACCGTCACAAGGCCGATCTTGAAGTAGATGTCGTTCGGCACGCTGAAGGTCAGGCAGAACGCGAGCATGCCGAGCATGCCAAGCGGCACCACCAGCAGCACCGACGCGGGTATCGACCAGCTCTCGTACAGCGCCGCGAGACACAGAAACACCACCACGATCGACAGCGCCATCAGCGTGGTCGCCGACGAGCCCGACAGCAGCTCCTGATACGACTGCCCGGTCCAGTCACCCGCGAAGCCGCGCGGCAACTGATGGTTGATGATGTCGTTGAGCGTATCGATCGCCTGCCCCGTCGAGTAACCGGGCGCGGAGTTACCGACTATCTCGATTGCCGAATAGCCGTTGTAGCGCGGCAGCACCGTCGGCCCAAAAGCCCATTTGGCATTCACGACACTGGCGAGCGGCACCATGTTGTATGGCGCGATCGACGTATTGGCGGGCGACGGATCGACGGGTGTGACGAAGCCGTTAGAGCCGACGGCCGTGCCTGTGCTGCCCGTCGTGCCCGAACTGCTCTTGCTGGAAGACGCCTGACTCGACGATCCGCTGGCCGCGAAAACACTCGGCGTGTAGAGGTGCTGAAGCGCATCGAGCGACATCCGGAACGGCGCATCCGCCTGGATATAGACCCGCTTCACGCGGCCGCCGTACGTAAACTGGTCGATGTAGAACGGCGCGAGTTCCATCTCGAGCGTCTGATAGACATCCGTCAGCGACAGGCCCATCGCCTGCGCCTGCGTGCGATCCACCGCGATGTCCAGCTGCGGAGAGTTCGGCAGCGAGTTCGGCCGGATGCCGAACAGCACGGGACTTTTCGCCGCACTCGTGAGCAGCGTGCGCTCCGCCTCGCCAAGTTCGGCACGCGATTGCCCCGAGCGCGCCTGCAGATACATGTCGATGCCGCCGAACTGGCTCAGGCCGCGAATGGTCGGCAGGTTCACCGCGAAAATCTGCGCGTCGGGGATCGACGACAGAATGCGGTTGATCTGCGGGATCATCTGCATTGCCGTTTCGGAGCGGTCCTTCCAGTCAGACAGCTTGATGAACGACATGCCGACGTTTTCGCTCGTACCGACAAAGCTGAAACCCTCGGGCTGGAAGATGCCGACAATGTCCTTGCCGAGCGGGCTTTTGGCGAGCTTGTCGCGCAACTCGGCCATCACGTGATCGGTACGCTGCAAGGTCGAACCGGACGGCAGGTTGACGAGTGCCAGCACGAAGCCCTGATCTTCGTCGGGCACGAAGCTGGTCGGCAGCTTCGTGTACAGGAAGCCCGTCAGCACGAGCACGAGCGCAAACGCCACCATCCAGCGCGGCGCATGATGCACGGCCTTGCCCACATGGCTGAGATAGTGTTTCGTCGTCCAGTCGAAGGTCCGGTCGAACCATCGATAAAACGCATTCTTCTTCGCCTGGTGTTCGGTCCTGAGAATGGCGGCGCACAGCGAAGGGGTGAACGACATCGCCAGAAACGCGGAGAATCCCATCGACACCGCAATCGTCAGCGCGAACTGCGCGTAAATGATGCCCGTTGCGCCAGGCTGCAGCGCGGACGGCACGAACACCGCCGTCAGCACCACCGTGATCGCGATGATGGCGCCCGTGATCTGCTTCATCGCCTTGCGGGTCGCCTCACGTGGCTCCATATGCTCTTCGCTCATGATGCGCTCGACGTTCTCGATCACGACGATCGCATCGTCCACCACGATACCGATTGCGAGCACCATGCCGAACAGCGTCAACTGGTTGAGCGTGTAATGCAGCGCGGAAAGACCGATGAAGGTGCCGAGCAATGCGACGGGAATCACGAGCGTCGGAATGATCGTCGCGCGCAGGTTCTGCAGGAAAACCAACATCACGAAAAACACCAGCAGAATGGCCTCGATGAGCGTGCGGATCACGTCCGTGATCGATGCGGTGATAAAAGGCGTGGTGTCATACGGCACGCTCCATGTGACGCCTTCCGGTAGGTCGCGCGCGAGCGTATCCATCGTCGCCTTCACTGCTTTCTCGACCTTCAGCGCATTTGCGCCCGGCAACAGGAACACGGCAAGGCCGCCGGCCGGCTTGCCGTTGTACACGGGCGCCTGCCCGTAAGTCTGCGAGCCGAATGAGATGCGCGCCACGTCGCTCAGTTTGACGGTGGTGCCGTTGCTGTTCGATACGACGATGATGTCGCGGAACTGCTGGAGCGACGAAAAGAGACTGTCGCCGGAGACGGTTGCCGTGAACACCTGGCCCTTCACGGCCGGATCCGCGCCGAGCGAACCGGCCGCGAATTGTGCGTTCTGCCCACTCACGGCGTTGAGCACCTGCGTGGTCGACAGGCCGTAGCTCTGCAGCTTGTCGGGATCGAGCCAGATCCGCACCGCGTATTCCGAGCCGAGCAGCGTCGTGTTGCCGACGCCCGTCACCCGGCCGATGACGGGCTGAATCTGCGACGCGAGAATGTCGGAGAGCCGTCCCGCGTCGATCGACGCATTGTCCGACTGCAGCGCGATGAATAGCAGAATGTCCGGGCTGGACTTCGCCACGATCACGCCCTGTTGTGTCACCTGCGAAGGCAACAACGGCTGTGCGAGCGTGACCTTGTTCTGCACCTGCACCTGCGCAATGTCCGGGTCGGTGCCCGTCGCGAACGTGAGGATGATCTGCGTCTGGCCGTTCGAGCTCGACGTCGAGCTGAAGTACAGCAGATTGTCGATGCCCGTGAGCTGCTGCTCGATCACCTGCGTCACGGTCGATTCCATCGTCTGCGCGCTCGCGCCCGGGTATTGCGCCGTGACGGTCACTTGCGGCGGCGCGATGTCCGGATACGAATCGATCCCCATGCCGCGCACGGCGATGATGCCGAACAGGCAAATCAGGATCGCGATGACCCACGCGAAAACGGGGCGGTCGATAAAGAAACTCGGCATGAGCGGTCTCCTACTTCGCCATGCCGGCCGAAGCCGCTGCGGCCGATGATGCCGCCGCGGCCGGAGAAGAAGCCGCCGCGCCCGATGAACCCGGCGACGCGGCAGCCGGCGGCTGCCACGCAACGGTCTTGACGGGCGCCCCTTCATGCGCAAACTGCACGCCCGTCACGATGACTTCGTCGCCGTCGTTCAGGCCGTGCGTCACGATCCAGTTGTTGCCGAGACTATTCACCGTCTCGACGTCCCTGCGCGCCACCTTGCCGTCTCCGCCGACCAGCAGCATATAGCCGCCCGTTGTATCGCGCAGCAAGGCCTGCTGCGGGACCAGGAACACATCGTTCTGCCGGCCGAAATCGACCGTCAGCGAGACGAACATGCCGGGCAGAAGACGCCGCTGCGGATTCGCGACCAGCGCGCGCAGATTGACGGCGCCCGTCGATGCGTTCACCGTCACGTCGGAGAAATCGAGCGTGCCCGCGCTGCCGTACGACGCACCATTGGGCAACGCGATGCGCACCGAGACCTGGTTCTGCTGCGACAGGTCGACGGTGCCGCCCGTTTGCGATTGTTGCAGCGTCGCGAGATCGGCTGAGCTGATGGTGAAGTTCACGTACATCGGGTCGATCTGCTGGATCGTCGTCAACAACGTGCCGTTGCCGCCCGAGTCGGTCGTGCTGCTGCCGACTACCGCGCCCGCCGTCACCTGCTGCTGGCCGGCGATGCCGCTGATCGGCGCCGTCACGCGCGTGTAATCGAGCGAGATGCGCGCGCTCTGCACCGTCGCCTCGTCGGCCTTCACCTTGGCGGCCGCGCTGCGCTCGGCGGCGTCGGAGTTGTCGACGGTTTGCTGCGAGATCGAACCGACGGGCAGCAGCTTGCGGTTGCGCTCGGCGGTGATGTGATCGTTGATGTAGGTAGCGCGGTCCTGGGCCAGGATCGCGAGATCGTTGTCGAGCTGCGCGCGATAGAAGGTCGGATCGATTTCGAATAGCAGCTGTCCCACGCGCACCTGCGAGCCTTCCGCGTAATTGCGCTTGAGCAGCACGCCTGAGACGCGCGCCGTGACGTTCGCGCTGTAGTAAGGTGAAAGCCGCCCGACGAAGCGGCGTTCGAGCGGCACCGACTGCGCTTGCACCTTCACTGTCGAGACCTGCGGCGGCGGTGGCGGCGGCGCCTTTTTCGAGCACGCGGCAAGCACGATCAGACACAGACATAACAACGACACGCGTTCCAAACGTGACTTCATGAGAACTCCGTTGTTGCGTGACACTGGCACGCGCGGGCTGCATGTCTGCATGCCGGCGCTCCCGTGTCGGGTGAATCGTGTTGAACTGCGTGCGCGTCAATGTGTCAGTCGGGTCAAACGTGTTCAGTCGGCGGAGCTGGTGGACTGCTGCGCGACAGGTCGTACAGCGCTTCCCGAAGCCGGCGCTGTCGCCTCGGCGTCCTCGCGCTGCCAGCCGCCGCCGAGATTTTTCACGAGCAGCACGTGATTCTGCGCGAGCAAGGCCTGCGTATCGCGCAGACTCTGTTGCGCCTGGATCAATGTCAGCCGCTGATTCAACACGTTTTGCTGGCTGACTGCGCCGGCATTGAACTGCGCCTCTTCGCTCGCGAACAATCGCACGTTGCTGTCGAGCACACGTGCGAACGCACTTTCCTGCGCCCGCAAATGATTCATCGACGACAGGCTGTCTTCCACACTCTGGAATGCCGTGAGCACCGTATTGCGGTAGTTAGCCACGTCTTCGTCGTAAGTGGCCCGCGCCTGGTGCACAGCAGCCGTGCGCGCGCCGCCGTCGAAAATGGTTTGCGCCAGATCCGGCCCGAGCGTCCAGAAGCGGTTCGGCACCGTGAACAGATGGGCGAGCGTGCTGTGCGCGAAACCGCCTTCAGCCGAAAGCGTCAAGGTCGGAAAGAACGCGGCTTCGGCCACGCCGATACTCGCATTCGCGGCTGCCGCCGTGCGCTCGGCGCTGACCACGTCGTAACGCCGCTCGAGCAGTTGCGATGGCAGCGACGTCGGCACGGCGGGCGCCATGAAGTGATAGTCGGGATCGGGCGGGATGCTGAACGACTCCGGCGGCACGCCCGCCAGCACAGCAAGTGCGTGCTCATCATGTTCGCGGTTAATTTCCGTCGTTTGCAGATCGGCGATCACCGTTTCCAGATCTTCCTGCGCGACCAGCACGTCGTCGTTGGAGGCGCCGCCCTGGGCGTAGGCCGTCTGCACGATCGCGAGGATCCGCCCGTAAGCGTCCAGCTGTTCCTTCAGCGCGCGGATGTCGTAGTCGGCTTGCCGCAGCTGGAAGTAATCGGTCGCGACGCTGGCCGCAATGGAAATGCGCTCGCCGGCAAGTTGCGCGTCCGACGCCTGCGCGTTGGCCTTCGCTTCCTCGATCTGACGTCGTATCTGGCCCCACAGGTCCAGTTCCCAGGTCACGGCCCCGAGCGCCACCACGCTGTTGCCCGCCCCGCCCACCGCCGACGTCGACGTCGATGCCCCGGACCCACGGCTCGCGCTCAGCCCGGCGACGTTGCCGCCAGAGCGCGCGCCGGACAGACCGGCCGTCACGGTCGGAAACAGGCCCGCGCGGTTGGCTTCGACCGTCGCGAGCGCGAGACGATAGGCGGCCTCCGCCGCGGCGATCGACTGATTCGCCCGCAACGCCTGATCGACGAGGTCGTTGAGCTTGTCGTCGCCGTACATCCGCCACCACGTACTGTCGATCGCGGCTTGCGGGTTCGCATCGGCGCGCTGCCAGTCGACGCCTTCCTTGAATCCTTCGGGAATCTGCGCTTCGGGCCTGCGATAGTCCGGGCCCATCATGCAAGCGCCCAGCGACATGACGACGACGAGCACGACGCCGCCCAGCGCCGCGAATCGCCATTGCGTTCTTGCACACCCTGCGCGCACAACACTCGACGCACGCGAAGCTGTTTTCATGCATGTGCCTCCATTGACTGGATCGGCATTCCGACAAACGCGATTTACTTCGTATGACTAATTTAATTGAATGAAAAACGAAAATGTTTTGAAAGCTTTGTTTCACCGAGTCAAGCACCCTGCGGTGAAAATCCTGACCGCCTGCTTCGCAATCAATTGACGTCTCGCTGCGCTCGGGCGCCGCGCGCCCATGAGCAGCATTCTGGCGCGCACACCGCCTAGCACCAGATGCACGAACTGCTCGGTGGCGAGTTCGACGTCGTCGAATTCGAGCTCACCGTTTTCCACCGCTGCGCGCAGATAGCCTTCGAGCGGTTCGATGCCGATAAGTCGTCCACGCTCCTGATACAGCCCGGCCGAGAGCGCGGGAAAGCGGCGTGTCTCGACCAGCAGCACCCAGTAAAGCTGGGTCATTTCATCGCGAGTGCCGATGTCGAGCAGGTGCAGCGCCGCTCTTTCGAGCACGTCGACCGGTTCGCCGCCACTCGTGACGATGTGCCGGAGTTGCTCCTGCCAGGTCCGCCCCAGCGTTTCCAGAATCGCGCTAAACAACTGCTCTTTGCTGCCGAAATGACAATAAAGCGTCTTCTTCGCCACGCCCGCATCGCGAGCGATGTCGTCAAGACTGGTCTCCCGGAAGCCAACCGTCAGGAAGCGTTTTTTGGCGCTCGCGACCACTGCGCGAAGCCGAGCCTTCGACTCGCATCGCGTCAAGCGTCCACCCGGCCCGTGCTTGCGATCTGGATTCATGGCGTCCGAAAACGTGCCGCATGGAAACTCCACTGGCGAGTTTCCACTACGTGTCTTCATTATGGGGACGTGCCATGCGCACGCGCCGACGACCACAGCCTCACGCAGTATAGTCAATGAAATCCGCTTGGGGCATTCGACAAATAACTATTGTTGTTCGTGCAATTGAATCATTAATCGCCACTTCTGGCGACATAGGTGCACGGAAATCATTCATTTGATCGACTGCAATTGGATAGGCAGCTTTCGCATTGTCATTAAAAGGGCATGGAGATGAATACGACCTATGAGCTTTACGGCGCGCCGACGGGGAACTGCATTCGCGCCGCCATCGCGCTTGAAGAAGCGGGCTTGCCGTACACCGTCCAATCCGTCGATCTTGCGAACGGCGAGCATCGAAGCGCCGCGTATCTTGCGCTGAACCCCGCGGGAAAAGTACCCGTGCTGGTTGAAAGCCAGGAGAACGGGCCGCCGGTCGTGATCACGCAATCGAACGCGATCATTCTTTACGCGGCAGAGAGGGCGCCGGGTCGCCTGTTACCGGACGACTCTCTTGCCCGATCCGTCGTCTATGAGCGATTTTTCTTTTTCGTAACCGACGTGATCGCCGTCAGTCACGCTGCTTTTTTTCTTCGTAGCGCGGGTGTTCCGGCGGGGCAAGCGCTGCTTGTCGAACGGATGTTCGCCGCGCTCGAATCGGCAGAGCGGTATGTCAGTGACGAACCGTATATGGCAGGAAAGACATTTTCGATCGCGGACATCGCGGCCTTCACGATCACTCAGTCGGTCATGTCACAACTGCCCTGGGCTCAACTGCCCAATCTGCGCCGCTGGTATGAACAGGTCGAAGCGAGGCCCGCGCTCGCGCGCGGCCTCAAGGTGTTCGATCAGGGTTGAACTACGCGAAGCCGCTAGTTCAGCGACACGCCATCGAACCGATGACTGCCGAGCGGCGAGAACACCAGTCCGCTAACACGTTTCGACGCGGGCAGTGAAACGATCGAATGCGCGACAGGCGTATAAGGCACCTGTTGCTTGAAGATGACCTGTGCCTGCTCGTAAAGACGCGTGCGCTCATTGGTGTTCGACGTTTCGCGCGCCTTCTCGATCAGCCCGTTGAATGCCGGGTCGCACCACTTCGATACATTGCTGCCACCCACTGCAGCGCAGCCGAGCAAGGTGCCGAGCCAGTTGTCGGGGTCGCCATTGTCGCCGGACCAGCCATACAGGATTGCGTCATGCTCGCCGCCCTGCTTCGCGCGCCGATTGTACTCGCCCCACTCGTAGCTGACGATCTTCGCGCGCACGCCGATTTTCGCCCAGTCCTGCTGGATCAGTTGCGCCATCAGGTGCGCGTTGGGATTGTAGGGACGCTGCACGGGCATCGCCCACAATGTGAGATCGAAGCCATCAGGAAAGCCTGCCTGCGCGAGCAACGCCTTGGCCTTTGCCGGATCATGAGGCGCGTCTTTGAGTTGCTTGTCGTAAGACCATTGCGCCGGCGGCATCGGGTTGGTCGCCACCGTGGCGTTGCCGGAGAACACCGCCTGGATGATCGCGGGCTTGTCGATGGCCATGTCGAGCGCGCGGCGAACGTCGAGCTTGTTCAAAGGCGCGTGCTGCGTGTTGTACGCGACGAAACCCACGTTGAAGCCGACGCCCGAAACAAGCGTCAGTGAAGGGTTTCGCTTGACCACGTCGAGATCCGCGGGTCGCGGGAATACCGACACCTGGCATTCACCATTCGCCAGCTTCTGGATGCGCGCCGCCGGATCCGGCGTGATCGAAAACACCAGATGCGCGAGCTTGACGTCGTCGGGCCGCCAGTAATCGGGATTCGCGTCGTAGCGGATCACCGCATCCTTCTGATAGGAGCGGAACGCAAACGGCCCGGTTCCGACCGGCAACTGGTTGATGTCGGCTTCACGGTGAGCGTCCGTCAGCTTCGCGGCATATTCGGCGGAAAGAATCGACGCGAAGCTCATCGCGAGATTGCGTACGAAGATCACGTCGGGTTCTTTCAGCCGGAAGCGCACCGTGGTGTCGTCAACGCGTTCGATACTCTCGATGTTCTTCTCGAAACCGAGATCGCTGAAATACGGGAAACTCGTCGGATACGCTTTACGAAAAGGATCGTCGGCGTGCAGCATCCGGTTGAACGTGAACAGCACGTCGTTGGCATTGAACTCGCGCGTCGGCTTGAACCATGCCGTTGTCTGGAACTTCACGCCTTTGCGCAAGTGAAACGTGTACGTGCGCTGATCGGCGGATACATCCCAACTCGTCGCCAGTGCAGGTTCGAGATCGAGCGTGCCGCGCCTGAACTGCACGAGTTCGTTGTACACGGTGTTGGTGCTCGCGTCGAAATCCGTGCTCGTCGTATGCTGGCCCGGATCGAAACCGGCGGGACTGCCCTCCGAGCAGAAGACGAGCGTGCCCGATGGTGCGGCCTGAGCGGCAGCGGAGAACACGGTAAGGCCCAGCACGAATGAAATGCGGGAAAGGATGCGCCGGACATGCGCAGGGTCACGAAGGGTTCGGGAATTCATCACGATTGGGATAGTTGCGGGTCAAATGCGGAACACGAACACAGAGAAAGCTCGCGTTACCCAGAAGTGCGGCGAAACTCGCGGCGATTGTCTCCGCGCGTCGCATCGAACCGCCAACAATTAATCCGCACATGGTTATATGCGGCGCTGCTTATCTGGCAGCGTGCAACCGAACGAATCAGAACTTCGGCAGTCCGGGTGGATTGCTCTTCGAGCGGCCCAACGCTTCCGACTGAATGCCCCAAGGCGTAAGAGACCTCGTATAGCTGCCATCGGCGATCAGACCGTTCGTCGCGACGGTGAGTGCATCGACGAGACCGCTGCCTTTGCGCGTCGCAATCGCCACGTCGGCGCGCGCGGATCTCGTGGCGTGGTGTCAACGACGATCGTGCTCATGAATCATCGACAGCGATGTCGATCTGTGTTCAGGAGCTCATACGATAGCGCCAGGTTCCGACAGCGCTACACAAGCAATTTCTATATGAATATCGTGTGATGCAGATGAATCAAATCGCCACAATTAATGATGCAACGACAGGTGAATGCGCCAATTCCACAGCGGGATTGACGTTTCAACACACGCTTTAGAAAAGCGGATCAAGTGAAAGAGCGATCTTCATCCGCCAGATGGAAGAGGCAATCTCCCCGCTTCACGAGAGCGGGTACGCGTTTGCAGACCACCTCTCCGTCGCTCGCGAAGTGACAGGTCACTGGCTCCTTGAGCGGTGTATCGGGGAAATGGATGCGCGCTGCCGGCTGACCGGCGCTAACGCGCTGTCCCAGTTCAACGAGCGGTTCATATATGCCGCTGTCATAGGCATAAACGTAGTGCCGCGCGCCCGCGACGCGCAGAAAGCGCGTTACCGCAGGTGGCGCGTCAGGAACGAGTGGACCGCGCAGCACGCCGATGTGCGCCAGGAAATGCAGCAAGCCCTGCCTTGCTTCAATCAGCAATGGCGGATTGACAGTGCCACCGCCGCCGATTTCCGCCGTGATCGAGAGTGCCCCCTGACGGCGTGCCGCCGATGCAGCATGCACAGGATTTTCCGCATGCAGAAACGCGTTCGGCAATCCAAAAGCCTGCAATGCCTGCGTCAATTGACGCCGTTCATCTTCGTCGCGTGGATCGATCGCGAGCATGTTGTTGCCGTGGTAAAGCAGCGAGCTACCGCCGGAATGCAGATCCAACAGGAAGTCCGCGCGCGCCAGCAACTCATGCTCGATGTAATGCGCGATGACCCGCGTCGGTGAGCCGGACGGATCGCCCGGAAAGGCGCGATTCAGGTTTCCGTCATCGAGTGGAGACGTGCGCAATCCCGCTTCCGCCGCAGGCGCATTGGCCATCGGCAGCAGGATCAGTTGACCCGACACGTCGGCTGCGTCGATCTGCCGGATCAGTTCGGATACGAGAATCTGGCCTTCGTATTCATCGCCGTGATTGCCCGCCATGACTAGCACGACAGGTCCGTTCCCGTTCCGTATCGATGCGACTGGAATCGGCAGCCAGCCGTATGCCGAACGGTGCACGGAATGTGGCAGGCGCAGATAGCCGGCATGCTTGCATTGCGCATCGAAATCGACTTCGCTGCGAATGGGATTGCCTGGAATTCGGGTCGAGTTCATTGCATCGCCAGGTGAAATGAATCATGTTGCTACCAATCGATATGGCGAAGCATATACCTGAAGCAAACAAAGCCCGTTCAATGGAAACTGGAAATAGATGTCAGCATTTGTTCTTTCCAAAGAACGCGTGCAACTCAAAGCTCGAACCGATCCCGCGTCGTCACATAATCGCTCGCACCGAAACGGCCAACGGGAAAGTAATGCTGCAACCTGACGCGCCAGGCGTCACGATCGATCAGTTCGTCGCGCGCGTGCAGCACCAGTACCTTGCCGATGAATATATGGCGGCTCGCCGTTTCAAGCGTCTCCCAAAGCTCGCATTCGAAGGCAACAGGCGCCTGCGCGATGCGCGGTGGCTTGACGCGCGTCGACGCCAGCGCGGTGAAACCCACTTCGTCCAGTTCGCTGACATCCGGCGAAAAGCGCTCGCCGCAGCGATGCATCTGCTGCGCAATCGCCTCATCGGCAAGATGCACGACGAACTCCTTTTCGCGCGGAATGTTCACCGCCGTGTCCTTCAACGTGCCGTCCGTCAGCCGGTTGATGCTGATCATTACGATGGGCGGCTCCTCGCCCAGCATGTTGAACATGGAGAACGGCGCGGCGTTCACCGTGCCGTCTACGCCGAGCGTGGTCACGAGCGCGATGGGCCGCGGCACGATCAGGCTCGCCATCAGTTTGTAGCGCTGGTACTCGGTGATCGCTTCGAAGTCGATTTCCATGTCACTCCATCGCGGTTTGTCGATCGGGTTCGATGCCAAGCAGTTGCGCAAGCCGCTTCTTGCCAGGCATGCGCGACGTTTCGATGCGCGCCTCCAGACTCCGGAGATGCGCCGTCATATGCGCAATTGCGCCCGCGGCATCGCGAGCTTCCAGGCAATCGAGGATAGCGGTGTGCTCGTCGTGCTCGCACGGCGCGTTGCCGACCGGCTCGTAAGCACCGACGATCAGCGAGCAGCGCGAAATCAGTTCAGTGAGATAGCGCTCGAGCGTCGCGTTGCCCGCCAGCGCGGCGATGCGCAGATGAAATTCGCTGGCAAGGCGCGCCCATGACGGCTGATCGAAGCGATGCATCGCCTCGTGCTCGTCGGCAAGCTGCTTGCGCAGCGCGCCGATATCGTCGACGCTCGCGCGTTGCGCCGCGAGTTCGACCAGCGCGCGTTCCACCGCGCAGCGGGCCTCGAAAATCTCGCGTGTTTCTTCGCGCGTCGGCTGCGCAATGACGGCGCCCTTGTTCGGACGCAACACGACGATGCCGTCGTGCGCCAGCTTTTCCAGCGCGCGCCGCACCACTGCGCGCCCGACACCGAACAGCTCGCACAGTTCCGGCTCGGGCAGCTTGGTGCCCGGCGTGAGCCTGCGATTCAACACGCCCTCGAAGATCGTTTGATAGATCCGCCCGTCCGCGTCCGCCCGCTCGCGCTTCTCGGGCCTCATGCCCGCCTGCACGGCACTCATGCGGCTTGCGCCGCGACGGGCACGGCTTCTTCTGCATGTCGCGCGATGGCGCCGGGCGTCGTGAGCCAGATGTCGTCTCGCGCACTGGCGATATGCGCGAGCGCGCGCCGCAAATGCCGCAACCGGTATGGCTGGCCGACGATGTAAGGATGCAGCGCGATGCCCATTACGAGCGGCTGCGCAGTGCGCGCACGCTGCGTTTGCTCGAGCATCTCATCGAACTGGTCGACGATCATGTCGGCGAAATCGCGCATGTCCATTTGGCGCGCCATGATCATCGGCAGATCGTTCAGCTCTTGTGGATACGGAATCGACCACAGCGGCCCGCCCTTCGTTTGCATACGCACAGGCCGGTCGTCGTGACACCAGTTGAGCGTATAGCGATACCCCGTCTCGGCGAGCAGGTCCGGCGTGCGATGCGATTCGGAGATCCATGGCGACAGCCATCCCGTCGGCTCCGCGCCGGATTGTTCGATCATGCGTGCGCGGCAATGCGCCAGCAGCGCGCGTTCGCCGTCCTCGTCCAGATCGCTCTGGCGCTGCGCGTTCGTGTGACCGTGAGCAATCAGCTCGTCGCCGCGCGCGGCACAGGCTTCGATGAGCGCCGGACAGTGATCGTAAAGCGACGTGTTGATGAGCGTGCCCGCCGGCATGTCGAGCGAATCGAACAATTCGATGCAGCGCCACGCGCCGACGCGATTGCCGTACTCGCGCCAGCTGTAGTTCAGGACGTCGGGCTGCGGAGACAGCGGCCCCAACGCCGCACCCAGGCCCTCGCCGAACGCGAAGTGCTCCAGGTTGAAGCCGAGATAGACCGCAAGCCGAGCGCCGTTCGGCCAGTGGTAGGCATCGCCCTCATGGATCGGCTGATAGCCGAAGCGGCCATGTGTTGTCAGTGAATCGAATGAACCGGACGGCTCGCGCTTGAAGTCGTTCATTGTCGGGTGTGAATGATCCGGTTTGGTTAGGTTGTGCCCCAATCCGAACGAAACCTGCACTGCGATTGCACACGCAACCAATCCGCAAGTGCTGACGATCGAGGTCCGCAATCGTGTGCAATATGCGCGCCAACCTGTCGACACGCGTTGTCAGCGGGCGTTGCGGCACTCGTGCGAGTACGTGCTGGCGGCGGATGAAATCGCGAATGGCATATGACTTGCAGAAGCTCCCGGCTGCATGCGTCGTGCGCCGTATTCCATTCGCGTCATCTGACAGGACAAACCTTCATGGTTCAGCCGGCATCAACCGTGGTTCATGCAAGCCCCGCCGACATCGAGCTCGTGCACGTTTCGAAGCGTTATGCCGATTCGCTCGCCGTCGATGCGATCGACCTGCGCATTCCCGGCGGCGCTTACTGCTGCCTGCTTGGCCCGTCGGGCTGCGGCAAGACGTCGACGCTGCGCATGATCGCGGGTCACGAGTGGGTCTCCGAAGGCGATGTTCTGATCGGCGGGCGCAACGTGACGCATGAACAACCCGCGGCGCGCGGCACCGCGATGGTGTTCCAGAGCTATGCGCTATTCCCGCATCTGTCCGCGCTCGACAACGTCGCGTTCAGCCTGAAGATGCGCGGCGTCGCCAAAGAGGCGCGCCGAAAGCGCGCGGGCGAACTACTCGAACTCGTCGCGATGTCGGCCTACGCGAACCGCAGGCCCGCCCAGCTCTCAGGCGGCCAGCAGCAGCGCGTCGCGCTCGCGCGCGCGTTGCTCAACGAACCGCGCTGCCTCTTGCTCGACGAACCGCTGTCCGCGCTCGATCCGTTCCTGCGCGTGCAGATGCGCGCCGAACTGAAGCGCTGGCAAAAGGAACTCGGCATCACCTTCGTCCACGTCACCCATTCGCAGGAAGAAGCGATGGCACTCGCCGATCTCGTGGTGGTGATGAGTCACGGCCATATCGAACAGACGGGCACGCCGTTCGAAGTATTCAACCGGCCGCGCACGGAATTCGTCGCGCGCTTTCTCGGCGGCCATAACGTGCTTGGCGCGAAGGGCGGGCTCTTCACCGTGCGCGCCGACCGCTTGCGCATCGCGCCGCAAGGCGTCACGCCGGGCACGAGCGCGGGAGAAAGCGGCTTGAGCCGGATCGGCGGCCTCGCTTGCACGGTGCGCGAAGCCGAGTATCAAGGCACGCATCTACGTATCACGCTCGATCCGCAGGATGGCTCGCCCGCGCTCGTGTCCCTGATGAGCGACGCCGACTACGATCCGCAACGTCTCGGGCCGAATGCGCGCGTGACGGTCTGGTGGGACGAGCAGAACGCCCATCCGCTCGCGGCCTAGCAAGTGCACTGACAACGACAACGCAACGACAATTTCTTTAGAGGAGAGAAGCAATGAACGACGACAAGGTGGCCGCAAACGTACAACAGGCTGGAGACGAGACCGTAGGTAAAGGTTTATCGCGCCGCACGTTCATCAAGGGCGCCGTCGCGGCTGCGGGCATCGCCGGTTTCCCGTACGTGCATGCACAAGAGAAGATCACGCTGCGTTACCTCGGCACCGCCGTCAACCAGAGCGCGGACATTGCGAAGAAGTTCAAGGAAGACACGGGCATCGAGATTCAATACATTCCCGTGACGACCGATGACGTCACCAAACGCATCATCACGCAGCCCAACTCTTTCGATATCGTCGACACGGAGTACTTCTCGCTCAAGAAGCTAATCCCGGCGGGCACGCTCGCGGGCATGGACGCCAAGCGCATCAAGCTCGCCGACAAGATCACGCCCGTGCTGACGAAGGGCGAAGTGGACGGCAAGAAGATCGGCGATCAAGGCACGGCGCCGAAAAAAGTGATGTTCCTCAAGGGCGCGCGCTCGACCGAATTCTCCGCGACGCCGACCGAGTGGATGACGCTGATCCCCACCACGTACAACGCCGACACGCTCGGCATTCGCCCCGACCTGATTGCGCGGCCCGTGACGACATGGGCGGACCTGTTCAATCCGCAATTCAAGGGGAAAGCGGCGCTGCTCAACATTCCCGCTATCGGCATCATGGATGCGGCGATGGCAATCGAAGCGATGGGCCGCGTGAAATACGGCGATAAAGGCAACATGACCAAGGCCGAGATCGATCAGACCATCAAGATCCTGATCGAAGCGAAGCGCGCCGGCCAGTTCCGCGCGTTCTGGCGTGACTTCAACGAGAGCGTGAACCTGATGGCTTCGGGCGAAGTCGTGATCCAGTCGATGTGGTCGCCCGCTGTCACGAAGGTCCGCACGATGGGCATTGCCTGCAAATTCCAGCCGCTGAAAGAAGGCTATCGCTCATGGGCGTCGGGTTTCGGCTTTCCGCGCTCGCTGCAAGGCAAAAAGCTCGATGCCGCGTATGAATTCGTCAACTGGTTTCAGGACGGCTGGGCAGGCGCTTATCTGATGCGTCAGGGTTATTACCCCGGCGTCACGGAAACGGCGCGCACGCATATGCAAGCCTACGAATGGGACTACTGGATGGAGGGCAAAGCCGCGGCGCAGGACATCAAGGCACCCGACGGCCAGTTGCTCGAAAAAGCGGGGGCCGTACGCGACGGCGGTTCGTACAACCAGCGCATGGGTGCAATCGCATGCTGGAACGCCGTGATGGACGAGAACATCTACATGGTGCAGAAGTGGAACGAATTCATCGCGGCATGACAATGCACAAGAACACGCGCGGAGTGTGAAGATGGCCTCGGTCGAGTATCTCCAGCAGGCGAAGCCAACGGCCGTGCGCCATCGGCGCGTGAGCGCGTGGCTGCAAGCCACGCCGCTCACGGTGACGTTCGCGCTGTTTTTTATCGTGCCGCTCGTGATCACGTTGATCGTCAGCTTCTGGGACTTCAACGAGTATCAGATCATCCCGGCGTTCACGCTGAAGAACTACGCGGCGATCTTCGACGGCTGCACGTCGCTCACGGACGTTTGCGTCACGTTCAAGACGTATTGGTCCACGCTGAAATTCTGCGCGATGGTCTGGGCGGTGACGCTGGTGCTCGGTTTCACGATCGCGTATTTTCTTGCGTTCCATGTGCGCACGACGGCGATGCAGACTGTGCTGTTTCTCATCTGCACGATTCCGTTCTGGACGTCCAACGTGATCCGCATGATCTCGTGGATTCCGCTGCTCGGTCGCAACGGGCTCGTCAATCAGGCGCTCATGTCCGCGCATCTGGTGGACCAGCCGCTCGAATGGTTGCTGTATTCGAACTTTTCCGTCGTGCTGGCTTTCGTGCATCTCTACACGTTCTTTATGATCGTGCCGATCTTCAACGCGATGATGCGCATCGACCGGTCGCTACTCGAAGCCGCGCGCGACGGCGGTGCGAGCGGCTGGCAGGTGATCCGCGACGTCGTGTTGCCGCTGTCGAAGACGGGCATCGTGATCGGCTCGATCTTCGTCGTCACCATCGTCATGGGCGATTTCCTCACGGTGGGCGTGATGGGTGGGCAGCAGATCGCGTCGGTCGGCAAGATCATCCAGGTGCAAACCGGCTATCTGCAGTTTCCCGCCGCTGCCGCCAACGCGATCATTCTGCTCGCGGTGGTGCTCATGATCGTGTGGGCGCTGACACGTGCCGTCGACATCAGAAAGGAACTCTGACATGAGTGTTTCGCTCAGGCATCGCGAGCGCCGGCCCGCGAGCTTCTACTGGCTCGCGCTGCTCTTCGGCCTCTTTGTGCTGTTTCTGTATGGCCCTGTGATCACGATTTTTATTCTGTCCTTTCAGGGTCCGGAAGGCGGTCTGACTTTTCCGATGCGCGGCGTCTCGATGCACTGGTTCGAGGTCTTGCGCGACGGTGTGGGGGATATCGATATCTGGGCCGCGTTCGGGCGCTCCGTCAAACTCGCGATTGCTGTCACGGTGCTGACGGTGCTGTTCTCGGTGAGCGCGGGCCTCGCGTTCAGGCGGCGTTTTCGTGGCGATACGGCCGTGTTCTACGTATCGGTTGCGAGTCTCATCATGCCGTCTATCATCGTATCGCTCGGCATCGGGCTGACGTTTCGTCTGCTCGACACGCTCATCAAGTATCTGGCCAACGCGTGGGGCTTTCAGTCGTTCGCGGATAGCTGGACCACGTCGATGGGCCTCTACACGTCCGCGCTCGGCGCACATCTCACGTGGACCTTGCCGTTCGGCCTGCTCGTGATGTTCGCCGTCTTCAACCGCTTCAATCCCGCCTTCGAAGAAGCGGCCCGCGATCTGGGCGCCTCACCTTGGCAGTCGTTCCGCAATGTCGTGCTACCCATCATCGGACCTTCCGTGATCGGCGTCGCGATGTTCGGCTTTACGCTTTCGTGGGATGAGATCGCGCGCACGTCGCAGGCGATCGGCGATCAGAACACGCTGCCGCTAGAATTGCAGGGTTTGACGACCTCGGTGACCACGCCTGTCATCTACGCGCTCGGCACGATGACGACGTTGATCTCGCTTGCGGTGATGGTGGGCGGAATGCTCATCGCGAGATCGCTCGCGCGGAAGCGGGCGACTGCGGGTTGATGCACGCATAGCGCCGCGCGGCGTTGCGCGGCGCTTTATCGGCAAATTCAGAAGTGCGCCGCCAATTCCGGCACACGCGCTCCCGTCAGAAACGCGCGCACGAGTTCGTGCGCCTGTGCCTTGTGCGCCGCCTGCCATGCAGGCGCGAGCATTTCAGTGTCAAACATGCGTGAAAGCGTGTACGCATTGGACTTGTGAAAATACGCGAGACTCACGAGCGTCACGTACATATGCAGCGGATCGATCCCCTCGCGCAACTCGCCAGCGGCCTCGCCGCGTTCGATCAACGTGCGCAGCTTGTCGAGCACGGGCGACGACATCGCGGGAATGACCTTCGATCGTTTCAGGTAGCGCGCCCGATTCAGGTTTTCCCACGAAAGCAGACACAGCAACTCGGGGTGCGCAGAAAAGTGCCCTTCGGTGAAATCGTAAAGCTGCAAGATGCCCGCTGCGGGGTCGATGGTCTTCTCATCCAGCTCAACGGCCAGTTCCGCTTCGCGCAGCTTCGCCAGCACATGCTCCAGCACTTCGACATACAGCATTTCCTTGCCGCCGAAGTAGTGATAGATCATCCGGATATTGACCTTCGCGCGACTCGCGATCCCTTCCACCCGCGCGCCGCTGAAGCCCTTGTCGGCGAACTCCTTGATGGCGATCCGGAAGATGCGCTCGCGCGTCTTTGCCGCAAGTTGCTGGCGACGCGTGGGCTCGTCCTTCGCCGCTCGGACGGGTGCGCTTGGTGCAGAGGCGTTGCGTGGCATGGTGTCGATGAATGATTGAAGATGACGCGGCGATTCGTTATGGTACTCCGCCGCGCCCCCGGCGCTCGCGCGCTCAACGCCTGAACGGCTGGGTGAGCGCAGGCGGCGCGGACTGCCGGCCAATCAGGCCCGCGACGGCGAGGAGCGCCAGCAGATACGGCAGCATGATGAGCAATGCCGTCGGCACATGCAGGCCGAACATCGGCAGTTGAAACTGCATCGCCGTCGCTGCGCCGAACAGCAGGCACGCGAGCGCCGTGCGGCCGACCTTCCAGTTGCCGAAGATGATCGCCGCAATGGCCAGGTAGCCTGCGCCGTTGGTCATGCCTTCCGTAAAAGTGTGAATGTCGCCGATCGAGATGAAGCATCCCGCCGCCGCCGACATCACGCCCGAGAACACCACCGCGCCGTAGCGAATCCGCGCGACACCGAGACCCGACTGATCGACCGCGCGAGGCGCGACACCCGTCGCGTGCAGCGCGACGCCCAACGCCGTATAGCGCATCATCACGTAGGTTCCGATCAGCACCGCGAGCCCCGCATACAGCAGCCACACTTGGCCGAATATCGGTTCGCCGATCACAGGCAGCGTGCCGAGCACAGGCGGCGACCAGTGCGCAAGGCCCGGAATCACTGCGCTCGAACGCTCGCCGAAGATTTCGCGGTAAGCGAGCGTCGTGCCGCCGAGCGCCAGAATGTTGATGCCGATGCCCGTCACGATCTGATTCGCGCGCATTGTCACGCTCAGGAATGCCTGCAGCAGCGCGAGGGGAATCACGCCGAGCATGCCGCACAGCAAACCAATCGATGGATTGCCCGTCAGCCATGAAAACGTCGCGCCGAGAAACGCGCCCGTCAGCATCATTCCTTCGACGCTCATATTGAGCACGCCCGCGCGCTCGCTCACGAGTTCGCCTGTGGACGCGAGCATCATCGGCGCGGCGAGGCGGATCGACGCGCCCGCAAAGACTGCGAGAAGTTCGAGATTCATTAGCGCGCGTCTCCCTTGTCGAGCCACATCGCGCCGCCCGCGAGCGCGATGGTGACGATGCCCTGCACGATCAGCACGAGCGCGGAAGGCACCTGCGCGACCATTTCCATGTTGATGCCGCCCGAGCGCAGAAAGCCGAACAGCAGCGCCGCCGCGAATACACCCGTGATCGAGCCGCGCGCGAGCAGGCCGACCACCAGACCGTCGAAGCCGTAGCCCGACGAGAAGCCCGCTTTCAGCGAGTATTGATCGCCTTGCAGCATCAACGCGCCGGCGAGCCCACTGAAGGCGCCTGCAAGCGCCAGCGCGCCGACGATCGACGATGTGATCGGCAAACCCGCGCGCCTCGCGGCGACCGCGTTGAGGCCCGCCGCGCGCAGCGATAGACCGAAGCGCGTGCACGTGAGCAGGAAGGCGGAACCGATCGCCAGCGCGATCGTGACAGGCAGCCCGATATTGAGGTTCATGCCGCTCCCGGCGAAAATCGCCGGGAGCTTGGTCAGATCGGGAATTTCGAGCGATTCGGGCAAGGTCGCGCCGTTCGTCATCGGCTGGCGCAGCAGCGCTTCGCTTTGCACGCACCAGTAAAGCAGCCACACGGCGATGAACGACAGCAACAACGTGCTGATCACTTCGTTGGTGCCGGCTTTCGCTTTCAGCACGCCAGGTACGCCGCCCCACAGCGCGCCCGCGGCGGCGGCGCCGAGCATCGGCACGATGAACGACAGGCCGAACGGCAAATGCGCGCATCCGCCGTACAGACTCAGCGCGGTCGCGACGATGCCGCCGATCGCGAGCTGCCCTTCGCCGCCCACGTTGGTGAGCTTCGCGCGATTCGCGATCACGAAGCCGGTGCCGACGAGCGCGAATGCGAGGCTGCGATTAATCGACGCACCGATTGCATACGGCGAGCCCCATGCGCCGTCGGCGAAGGCCGCGAGCGCGTCACCGATGGGTACGCCCATCAGCGCGATCAACGCGAGCGCCGCCAGCATCGCGAATACGACAGCCCCGGCGATCACGCACGCGACGCGCACATGCGGCAGACGCGCGCGCCAGCCTTGCGCGTCAAGCGTCGAGCCGAACAGGGTTTGCACCTTCATCTGCGGATTCATACAGGTTCTCCCGAGCCCGCCATCCACGCGCCAATGCGGCCGCGATTGATCGCCTCGGGCGTACAGGTGCCCATGACGCGCCCGCGATACAGCACGACGATGCGATCGGCGACGCTCATCAGTTCGTCGAGTTCGGAGGAAATCAGCAACACGCCCACCCCGCGATCGCGCGCGGCGCGGATGTGTGAATACACGGCGGCGACCGCGCCTACGTCGAGGCCGCGCGTCGGCTGCGCGGCGAGCAGGAACAGCAGCGGATCGAGCGTCAGTTCGCGCGCCAGCACGGCCTTCTGCTGATTGCCGCCCGACAGGCCGCCGAATAGCGCGTCAGGGCCGCTCGCGCGCACGTCGAAGCGCTGCATCAGGTCGAGCGCGGCGGCGCGCATTGCACGGCGGCGCAGAAAGCCAGCACGCGTGTAGCGGTCGAGATGATTGAGCAGCAGATTGTCGGCGACGCTCATCCCCGTGACGCAACCCACCGCGTGCCGATCTTCCGGCACGATGCCCACGCCTGCTTGCGTCAGTTCGCGCGGCGTCGCGTTCGTCATGTCGCGCCCCGCGATAAAAAAGCGTCCTGCCGACGCGCTCGTCATGCCCGCGAGCACCGCGCCGAGTTCGCTCTGCCCATTGCCCTCGACACCCGCAATGCCGACGATCTCGCCGCGATTCACGACGAGCGTGCAATCTTCGAGACGCGTGACGCCTTCTCCATCGCGCGCGCTCAGACCGTCGATCTGCAATACCTCTTCGGCAAGCGGACGCGAGTACGGCGAGCGCGCGCTAACGAGTGACAGACGGTTCGTCAGATCGGCGTCGTCCTCATCACCGTCTTTACCCGGGCGATGAATCATTGCATGCACGAGCCTGTCGATTTCGCTCGAAGGCGCCGCCGAACGCGCCACCACGCGCCCCGATTGCAGCACCGTCGCATGCGTGGCGATCCGGCAAATCTCCTTCAGCTTGTGCGTGACGAGGACCACCGCGCAGCCGCGCGCAGCGACGCGCTCGCAGGTGTCGAGCAACGCATCGATCTCGGCGGGCAACAGCACGGCAGTGGGCTCGTCTAGCAGCAGAAGACGCGGCTCGCGCATCAGGCATTTGACGATCTCGACGCGCTGCCGCTCGCCGACCGACAGGTCCGCCACCTTCGCATCGAGCGCCAGTTCCAGCCCGACACTGGCCAGCACTTCACGCAATCGCGCCGCTTCGCTCTGGCGGTTGAGCCAGCCTCGCGCCTGCCCGAGCAGAAGATTGTCGAGCACGCTGGCGTCGTCAACGAGGCTGAAGTGCTGATGCACCATCGCGATACCGTGCGCCAACGCCTCACGCGGATTACGCGGACGATACGGCGCGCCGTTCACCTGCATCGCGCCCGCATCCGGCTGGTGAACGCCGAAGATCACGTTGCACAGCGTTGATTTGCCCGCGCCGTTCTCGCCGATCAGGCAGTGCACATCGCCCGGCATCAGATCGAGCGACACGCCTTCGAGCGCGGTGAACGCGCCAAAATGCTTGCCGATGTTCGTCAGCGAAAGAATCGGCTCCGCACGTGCGACGGGAGAAGCGAGCGTGCTCATCCTTCGGATACCTTGATCTTGCCGCTCAGGATGTCGTCTTCGATCTGCTTGAGCTTCGCGTCCATCGCGGGCGTCGATTTGCAGATCACCATGCTGGAAGCCTTCGGTCCCATCGCGAGGCCGAAGGCCTTGTAGCCCGGCTGCCATTGGCCTTTCTCGAGTTGCTCGATCGCGTACTGCGCCTGGTAGCCGACACCCGTGATGCTGTACGCCACATACAGCGGGTCGGTGCCGCAACGGTCCGTATAGCTGCCGATAACGTGCGTGTTCTTTTCCTTCGCCGCCTGCTCCAGTCCGCGCAGCCCGAGGTTCAGGATGTGATAGTGGACGTCGGCGCCTTGCGCGATCGCGGCAGCCGTCGCTTCGCGAGCCTTGGCGACGTTGTCGAAGTCGCCTGTATAGCTCTCGAAGTACTTCACCTTCGGGTTGATATAGCGCGCGCCGTTGCCGAATTCCTTGCCCGCGTTGACGATGGACGGAATCTCCATGCCGCCGACATAGCTCACTGCGCCGCTCTTCGACATCATCGCGGCGGCCGCGCCTGCGACGAATGCGATCTCGGCCTGCTTCACGTCGTACCCGGCGACGTTGGGCGGCATGTTCTCGCCCTTGTTGCCGCCGACAACCGAGAACTTCACATTCGGAAAGCGCTTGGCGATCTTTAGCACAGCCGCTTGCGTCTGTCCGCCGATGCCGATCACCAGCTGATTCTTCGACGCGAGATTCGTCAGCGCCTGCTCCATGTCCGCGTAGTTGATGTTCTCGATGATCTGCGTCTTCAGCTTCGGGCCGAATTCCTTCTGCGCGGCGACCACCCCGTCGTAGCCCGATTCCATCCAGCCCTTGTCCGTCTTCGAGCCAGGAATCAGCACGCCGACGCGCATCGCGTCATCGGCGGCGTGCGCGGCGGGAATGAAGAACGAGGGCGCGGCGAGTGCGACGATTCCCGCCACGACGAGCGCGCGAGCCACGAGCCGACGGCGCAGTTTTCCGTTCGATGCCTGTTGCGAACCGATCATCATTGGCACTCCTTTTGCGTTGGATTTGGGTAAGTAGGTTATTCATGACTGAAATGCACGTTGCAACTTCGATGCCAATGCGCGTTCGATCCCGCCGGAACGCTCCCGCGTTTCCGATTCAACGGGCGACATTGGCGACGTGCAGATCGCCGTTTCAGGAACCCTCGGACATCACACGCTCAACGCTCTGGAGAACCCCGTGAACGACAACTCGAACCCAGACCTGGCAACGCCTGGCGGCGCACTAGGCGCTTTCGCGCAGACGCGCTGGACGGCCACCGGAACGCTCGTCGACATGGCCGCGCCGACGCCTGCGCCGCGCATCGCGATCCTCGATTCCGAGCCGCAAAACGTGCGCTTCGACATCGAAAAATCGGCGCTTGTGATCATCGACATGCAGAACGACTTCTGCACCAAAGGCGGGTGGGTGGACCACATTGGGGGCGATTACAGTGCGGACCGCGCGCCGATTGCACCACTGCAGCGCCTGCTGCCCGTGGTGCGCGAAAGCGGCGTTCCTGTCATCTGGGTGAACTGGGGCAACCGGCCGGATCTCGCGAACATGCCGCCCAATCAGATCCATCTGTACAAGCCGAAGGGCACGGGCATCGGTCTCGGCGAACCGTTGCCGGAGCATGGCGCGCGCGTGCTGGAGAAAGATTCGTGGGCTGCTGCCGTGGTCGACGAACTGAAGATCGAGCGGCAGGATATCTGCGTGGACAAGTACCGCATCAGCGGCTTCTGGGACACGCCGCTCGACAGCATCCTGCGCAACCTCGGCACCCGCACGGTGTTCTTCGCGGGTGTCAACACCGATCAGTGCGTGCTGCACACGCTCACCGACGCAAACTTTCTCGGCTACGGCTGCGTGATGCTGACCGATTGCTGCGCGACATCGTCGCCCGCGTTCTGCACGGAAGCGAGCATCTGGAATGTGAAGAAGTGCTTTGGCTTCGTCGCGGACTCGCTGCAATTCGCCGCTGCACTGAAGGGAGCCGCAGTATGAACGCGTTCATTCCGGGCCCGCGCCTCCGGGTCAGCGCGACCGCGCGCGGCGCCCTTGATGGCTTGCGCTTCGCGGCCAAGGATCTGATCGACGTGGCGGGCACGACGACGGGCGGCGGCAACCCCGATTGGCTCGCGACTCACAGTCCCGCCGCGCGACATGCGCCTTGTGTCGCCAGATTGCTCGACGCGGGCGCATCCGTGGACGGCAAAACGATTACAGATGAACTCGCCTACAGTCTCGAAGGCGTGAACGCTCACTACGGAACGCCGCTCAATCCGCGCTGGCCGTTTGCGCTGCCGGGCGGATCGTCGAGCGGATCGGCGTCCGCCGTGGCGAGCGGCGAAGTGGACTTCGCGCTCGGCACCGATACGGGCGGCTCGGTGCGCGTGCCCGCCGCGTTCTGCGGACTGTGGGGGATTCGTCCGACTCACGATGCTGTATCGCTGGAAGGCGTCCTGCTGTTTGCGCCCTGCTTCGATACCGTTGGCTGGTTTGCGCCCACGGGCGAGATGCTCGCACGCGTCGCCGACGTGTTGCTGGATGGCGTGCCTGCCGTCGATGCGCCCTCGGCCCTCGTGCGCTGCAAGGAAGCATTCGATGCACGCGCATCGAACGAACCCGGCGACGCGCAACGCCTGCGTGAATTGTCCGCGTCGCAAGACGAGGTCGAGGTCATCGCGGATGATCGCGCGCGCTGGCTGCATGTGTATCAACAGTTGCAGGACGATGCGATCGGCGCGTCGCTGGGTGCGTGGATCGATGCGACCAAGCCGCGCTTCGGCGCGGATATCGCTGCGCGCTTCGAGCGCCTCAAAACGCACGACCCCGCCGAAGTCGAACGCTGCCGCGTCATGCGCGGGGCGTTCGCGCAGCGCATCGACGGCATCGTGGGCGACGCGCTGATCGTGCTGCCGACCACGCCGCGTTCGTTGTTGAGCAAGCACGAAACACCCGAACGTACTGATGCGTTCTATCGCGACGCGCTGACCATGAACGCGATTGCCGCGTTCGGCGGCTTGCCGCAAGTCACCGTGCCCGTCGCGAACGAAAACGAGCGACCGCTCGCACTGTCGATCATCGGCCCGCGCGGCAGCGATCGTGCGTTGATCGCGCGGGCGCGCCAACTCTTCCCTACTCTTCTGTGAACCCGACGCCCATGTCAACTTCCATCGAGATCACGCTCGACGCCTATGTCGACGCCGCGCTCGCCCTGCATTTTCCGGGGCTTCCGGCGGAAGTCGCCGCGCGCGTGAAAGCGCAATTCGCGCGCGTCGCACAGCTTGCCGGGCCCGTGCTGGCCTATCCCGTCGATATAAACGACGAACCCGCGACGGTGTATCGCGCATGACGACACTCAGCACTATTTCAGGCAGCGCGCTGTCCATCGCGCGCGCGTATGCCGAGGGCGCCTTCAGCGCGCGTGAATTGATCGAAGCGACGCTCGCGCGGATCGATGCACACGACGCGCAGATCAACGCATTCACCGCCATCACGCGCGAACGTGCTCTTGCCGAAGCCAACGCGCTCGATGCACGCCGCGCAAGCGGTCACACATTGCCGCCGCTCGCGGGAGTCCCGTTTGCGGCGAAGAATCTGTTCGATATAGCGGGCGTTACGACGATAGCGGGTTCGCGCGTACTCGCCGACGCGCCGCCCGCCACGGCCGATGCAACGCTCGTGCGACGCCTTTGCGATCAAGGCGCAATCATGGTCGGCGCGCTCAACATGGACGAGTTCGCGTATGGCTTCACGACCGAGAACCATCACGCGGGGCCGTGTCGGAATCCGCACGATCTGACACGTTCAGCGGGCGGGTCGTCGGGCGGCAGCGCGGCGGCTGTTGCGGCAGGCTTCGTGCCCATCACGCTCGGCACCGACACGAATGGCTCCGTGCGCGTGCCTGCTTCGCTGTGCGGCGTGTTCGGCGTGAAGCCGACTTATGGACGCCTGTCGCGGCACGGCACCTGGCCGTTCGTCGCAAGCCTCGATCATATGGGCGCTTTCGCGCGTAGCGTGGACGATCTCGCCGCCGTCTACGACGCGTTGCAATGCACGGATCCGTTCGATCCCTCATGCGCGCAGCGTGGCTTCGAATCCGCGAATGCACGGCCGGGTGTGTTGCGCGTGGCGCGGCTCGGTGATTATTTCGACGAACACGCGAATGACGATGCGCGTGAAGCCTCGCACGTTGCCGCTGAAGCGTTGTCGGCGACGCATACCGTTGAATATCCCGATGCCGATGCGGCGCGCGGCGCGGCGTTTCTGATTACGGCTGCCGAGGGCGGTCAACTGCATATGGCGAATCTGCATGCGCGCTATGACGAGCGTGAGCCTTTGTCGCGTGATCGGCTGATTGCCGGTGCGTTGCTGCCCGCTGCGTGGATCGTGCAGGCGCAGCGCGTGCGGGCTGCGTTGCGGCGTCGCGTCTTGGAACTGTTCTCGCATTACGATGTGCTGATTGCGCCGGCTACGCCTGTCGTGGCGCCGCACATCGGCGATGAGTTCATGGACGTCAATGGTGAGCGACTTGCTGTGCGGCCTAATCTAGGTTTGTTGACGCAGCCGGTTTCCTGTCTCGGACTGCCCGTCGTCGTCGCGCCGATGCGTACGCGGAATGGCCTGCCGATCGGGGTTCAGTTGATCGCGCCGCCGTGGCGTGAGGAGCTCGCGTTTGAAGCGGCGCGGCGGCTTGAAGCTGCGGAGGTCGCGTATTGTCCGCCGCCGGCGTTCGATGCAGGGGCACAGTGATGATCGAGATCAATCGGCCCGATGTACTCGCTGAAGTCAACGCGGCATTCGATGCTTATGAACGGGCGCTCGTGAGCAATGATGTTGCTGTGCTCGATGCGCTCTTTTTTGATTCACCGCATACGCTGCGGTATGGCGCGACGGAAAATCTTTACGGGTACGACGCGATTCGTGCGTTTCGCGCTGCGCGGCCCGGTAAGGGACTTGAGCGCACGGTGACGGCGCGTGTCGTTACCACTTATGGCGATGCGTTCGCCGTCGCTAATATCGAGTTTCGGCGCGATAACGAGCCGCGTGTCGGCAGGCAAAGTCAGACGTGGGTGAAGATGCCCGAAGGCTGGCGCGTGGTGAGCGCGCATGTGAGTTGGATGGGCGTGGACCCAGGTTCGTGATGCTTTTGTCTTTTCGCTGGCATCGGCGTAGCGGCGTTTGCTGCGCATGCCGGACATTGGATGCAAAAAAGCCCGCTCGGGGCGGGCTTACGATTGATGGCGGGGAAGCGTTACCTCGGCAGCTCATCGGGTGTCGGGTTGCAGAGCTTCGTTACGCCCCCTCGATGCGCGTTGGAATGGTCGGTCATGCCTGACACGGAGCAGCCGTAGCGCATTCGCAGTAACGAGAATAGTGGCACCTGTATCCGCGAGAATGGCCATCCACAGACTGGTAACGCCGAGCAGCGTCGTACACAGGAAAATCGCTTTCAGACCGAGCGCGAGCCCGATGTTCTGCCAGATGTTGGCGAGTGTGGATTTCGACAATGCAATGAGATCGGCAACGCCCATCACACGGTTATGCCGTAGCGCAGCGTCCGCAGTTTCCAGCGCGACATCGGCTCCGCCGCCCATCGCGACACCGACAGACGCTGCGGCCAATGCAGGCGCGTCGTTGATGCCGTCCCCAATCATCGCGACCAGGCCTTTTTTCCTGATTGCTTCGATCTCGGCAAGCTTGGCGTCAGGCAGCAGTTCTGCTCTGACTTGCACGCCCAGGGTCGCCCCGATGGCGTCCGCCGTTCTCTGATTGTCGCCCGTCAGCATGATCGTTCCGACGCCCATGCGTTGCAATGTGGCGATCGCTTCTGCGGCATCTCTACGTGGCTCGTCACGCAACGCGATAAGCCCCTCGACCCGCTTGCCGGACAGCACCACTACGACTGTCTTGCCCTGCCGCTCAAGCGCCTCCAGTTGCTGCGCGATATGCGCGTCGAGCACCGTTTGCTTTTTCGCATAGAGCGGCGAACCAACCGACACGAAGCCGCCCTTCAGGCGCGCGGTGACCGACTCGCCCGGCTTCGTCAACGCAGCGCCGAAACTGGCTGGCAGTTCAAGACCGCGGCCACTCGCCGCTTCCACGATGGCCCTGCCAAGCGGATGGCTCGCCTTGCGTTCGACCGCGGCCGCCTTTGCGAGAACATCGTCTCGCGTCCCTTCGACGGGGACAATGTCTGTCACCCGTGGACTGCCCCGCGTGAGCGTTCCAGTCTTGTCGAACGCGACCGTTTTAATCTTGCCGAGCGTTTCGAGGGCTGCGCCGCCCTTGACCAGCAGCCCGCGTCTCGCCCCTGAAGCAAGGCCCGACGCGATGGCGGCAGGCGTCGAGATCACCAGCGCGCAGGGGCAGGCAATCAGCAGCGTCGCCAGACCACGATAGAGCCACGTGGCCCAGTCCGCATGGAAAACGAGAGGCGGCACGATGACCACCAGCAGCGCAACCACCATCGCGGCTGGCGTGTATCGCCGGCTGAAGCGGTCGATCAGCCGTGCCATCGGCGCTTTCGATTCCTGCGCCTCCTCGACCAGATGAACGATGCGGGAAATCGTGTTGTCGACAGCCATACTGGTGACGCTGATACGCAGCTCACCATTCGTACTGATGCTCCCGGCGAAAACGACCGCTCCCGTTTCCTTGACCACTGGAACCGACTCACCGGTGACGGGCGCTTCATTGACTTCCGCGACGCCGTCCATCACCCTGCCGTCGGAGGGAATACGATCGCCGGGTCGCACGACGACGACGTCGCCGATTTCCAGCGTGTCGGCCGGCACCCGCTCAAGAATATTTGAGCGTTCGCGCAACGCATCGCGCGGCACCAGTGAGATCAGCGCCTCGATGCCGGCTCGGGCTCTTCCCGCCGCCACTGTTTCCAGCAGTTCACCGATTGCGAACAGAAGAATGACAACCGCTGCCTCCTGCGCCGCGCCAATAAGCATGGCGCCGAGCGCGGCGACGGACATCAGCGTCTCGATGCTGAACGGCGTGCCCGAGATTGCCCCGGCGTACGCGCGCTTCGCGAAAGGCACGATGCTGATGAGCGCCGCGACGGAATACGCCCATTGCCCGAAGGCAGGCTCAACATGCGCTACCACAAACGCGAGCGCAAACATCGCTGCGATAGTTAGCGTGAGGCGAGGCTTACGTTCCCGCCACCATGATGAGCGAGGCTCAGCAACAGGACTAGCGGAGGCCGCGGTTCTGCGCGAGACCCCGCCGACGGGCGTAAAACCCAGCGCGCGGATTTTGTCCTCGATGGCGGTCGACGAGGTCCGATCTCCGTCGAATGTCAGCGACAGACTTTGCTGACCGTAGCTGACGTTGATGTCGCTCACGCCCGGCAATCGTTTCATCGCGTTTTCTATCTTGACGGCGCAGGCGGCACAGTCCATTCCCTCAATGCGCAGCTTGAGTGAGTCGGGAGCGTTCACAGTGTTTCGACCTCGACCAGTGTCTTCGTGAGGTCTACGATAGACCCTATAGTCACTACAGGGTCAAGAAATGGATAGCCCAACATTGACGATTGGCCAATTAGCCAAAGCAACGGGCACGAAAGTGGAAACCATCCGCTTTTATGAAAAGACCGGCTTGTTGCCCGCGCCTGCGCGGACCGAGGGGAATTACCGCGCGTACGCAGTCGATCACCTGAACCGTTTGAGCTTCATCCGACGTGCACGCGATCTGGGTTTTCCGCTGGAGCAGGTGCGCGAGCTTCTCGCGCTGGCGGATGACCGAACCCGCTCGTGCTCCGCGATCGATGCCATCGCGTCCGAACACAGGCGTGAAGTGGAGCGCAAAATCCGGGATCTACGGAAGCTGAAGGCAGAACTCGACAACCTGATCGATCAGTGCAGTTGTGGAACCGTCGATGAGTGCCGGATTATCGAAGCGCTTTCGCCTGCGACCTAGCGGCTGTTCCGTTATCTCACGCAAAAGCGGGCACGAAGTCTGATCACCGACGCTATCAGGGAATGATTTCGTGACGTCCAGCCAGTGGGAAACCCGACCCGATCGCGATTGAACGACCTCGGCTATAATCCCAGCCATGAAATTTCTCCGGACATTGCTCCTCCTGCTGCTTTGCGCTGTGCTGCCCATCAGTGGGCTGGCGGCGAGCGGCTTGACGGGTGAATGTCCGATGCAGATGAGCATGGGTTCCGACGAAGGCAGCGCGATGTCGTCGGACATGCCCGGCTGCGAGATGACGAAATCTTCTCAGCCAGGAAAAGCCAAAGGGTTCTTCTGCAAGGCAACGGCGCAATGCCAGCTTGGCAGCCTGTATCACCCGGCCTCGCGCATCGAAGTCACCCGCCCTGCGGGACCGTCCAGCCCCGTCGTCTTCCACTACGCGCAGTCGCTCATCGTCCGTGAACCGGGCGGTCTCTGGCGACCTCCTCGCGCCATCTAATCCCTTGCTGACAGGTTCGCCGCTTTAGCGGCGATGTCGTCCTGCGTCCAGGACGTGGATTCCCTATGGGAGTCCGCCGTTGGGGTTAGACCATGCCTTTGACCATTGACACGCCGTCACGTCGGCGTGCACCACTGCGCGCGCGTTCACTTTTTGCCGCGCTGATTCTCACGAGCGTCGCTGCGTACGCTCAGGAAACACCCGTCACGCTCGATGCGGCGCTTCAGGCCGCCACGGACCACTCGGCCGCCATGGGGGCGGCACAGGCCTCCGTGCGCGCGAGTTCGGAAGCGGCCGTCCGGGCCGGCCAGTTGCCCGACCCGACACTCAAGGCCGGCGTCGATAACCTGCCGGTGACCGGGCAGCAGAAATACACAATCGGCCAGGACTTCATGACGATGCGTCGTATCGGCATCGAGCAGGAATGGGTGTCGGGCGACAAGCGCCGACTCCGCTCCGAACTGGCGAACGACCTGGTGGACCGCGAACGGGCCGGCTACCTTGGCCAACTCGCGAACACCCGCCAGCAAACGGCCATAGCGTGGCTCAGCGCGGTCTACGCGAAGAAGGCCGTTTCGCTGCAACGGCAGCTCGTTGACCATATGACCCACGAACTGGATGCGACGAAAGCGTCTTATCGTGGAGCGAAAGCGACCGCCGCCGATGTAACCCAGGCCCAGGCGATGCTCGCGCAGACGCAGGACCAGTTGCTCAAGGCGCAGCAGACATTGCAGACCGCGCTCATCGGCCTGTCCCGCTGGACGGCAACGCCCGTTTCGGACGTGACGGGCGAACCGCCGGCGCCGCAGTCCTATGTGTCATCGCTGCCGCCGGAAGAACTGCGTGAGGTGCAGCCAGTGCTCGTCGCTGCCTCGCGGGACATTGCCGTCGCCGATGCCGATACCGCCGTCGCGAACAGTAACCGCAGCCCCAACTGGACGTGGGAAGTCGCCTACCAGCAACGCGGTGGCGCGTATTCGAACATGGTGTCGGTTGGCGTCAGCATTCCGCTGCCCATCAATCGCAAGAATCGCCAGGACCGGGATGCGAGCGAGAAGGCGGAACTCGCCACCCGGGCGCGGTTGATGTACGAAGACGCGCAACGTCAGGTGGAAGCGGACATCCGCACACAGTCCGCCACCCTAGCTAGTGGCCGCGAACGCATTACCAGTCTCTCCACCTCCCTGCTTCCGGCTGCCGGCCAGCGCGTGCAACTTGCGACTGCCGCGTACCGGGCAGGCACCGGCTCGCTCGCCGACACCTTTGCTGCCCGGCGTGCGCAACTCGAGGCGGAACTTCAGGTGCTGGACCTGCAACGCGACGTTTCGCAGACCTGGGCACAGCTCGAATACCAGGTCGTGCCGGCGTCGATGTCCGTGGGTCAGTAAAGGAGAACAACATGCAAAAGAAACAACTGGCACGCGCGGCCCTGATGATGTTTGCCGCGGCGGCCCTGCTCGTTACCGGCTACCTTGCCGGCACGCGTCGTCCGGCGTCAGAGGGAGCAGGCGCGACCGGCACCGCCACTTCTAGCGGCAACGTCGACCCGAAGACGGGTCGCAAGGTACTGTATTGGCACGACCCGATGGTCCCGGCCCAGCACTTCGACAAGCCGGGCAAGTCTCCTTTCATGGAGATGCAACTGGAGCCGGTCTACGCTGACGAAGGAGGCGGATCGACAGGCATTCGCATCGACCCGGGCCTCCAGCAGAATCTGGGGATCCGCTACGCGACCGTTCGCCGCCAGGAGACGTCGGAAAGCTTCGACGCCGTCGGCACCACCCAGTTCGACGAGTCCCAGGCGGACGTCGTGCAGTCACGCGTCACGGGATACATCGACCATTTGTACGCCAGTGCTCCTATGCAGCGAATACGCAAGGGAGCGCCGATAGCGTCCCTGTTCGTGCCCGACTGGCTCGCACCGCAGGAAGAATATCTGTCGCTCAGGCGCGGCGGCATGGACATGGGCCTGCTGGAAGCGTCGCGCGCGCGAATGCATGCGCTGTCGATTCCAGACGGCGTAATCGCGGCCCTCGACCAGACCGGAAAGGTTCAGACACATGTCGTTCTGTCGTCGCCAGAAACCGGCGTCGTGAGCGAACTGAACGTGCGAGACGGGGCACAGGTTACGCCTGGCCAGACGCTCGCCAAGGTCGCCGGTCTCTCGAAGCTTTGGCTCATCGTTGAAATTCCCGAGTCACTTGCGTTGAGCGTTCAACCCGGCATGAGCGTCGATGCCACGTTCTCCGGCGAGCCGGCGCAACACTTCAATGGGCAGATCCGCGAAATCCTGCCGGGCATTAGCGCCAGCAGCCGCACGCTGCAGGCGCGCCTCGAAATCGACAACACCGCGCTGAAGCTCACGCCCGGCATGTTGATGCGTGTGCGCGTCGGCGGACAAAAGACCGTCTCGCGTCTGCTCGTTCCGTCCGAGGCAGTCATCACGACGGGCAAGCGCTCTGTCGTCATCGCGAGAAACAAGGATGGCCGCCTGCAGCCCGTTACGGTCACTGTTGGCAACGATGTCGGCAACGAAACCGAGGTGTTGAGCGGATTGAGCGACGGCGAACAGGTCGTCGCCTCTGGCCAGTTCCTGATTGATTCGGAAGCCAGCCTGAAATCGGTCCTGCCACGACTGGAAGGTGGCGCAGGGGTGAGTTCAGGCGCGTCAGCGCCGGCATCCGCTTCGGCGGCGGCGCAAACGTACGAGACTACCGGCAAGGTCGAAAAGGTCACACCGCAAGACATCACGTTCTCGCATCAGCCAGTTCCGGCCCTGAACTGGCCTGCAATGACGATGTCTTTCAGCAAGCCGGCGCCCACTGCATTTCCGGATGTGAAGGCAGGCCAGATGGTGCATTTCGTCTTCAGTCAGTCCGGTGATGGCTACCAGTTGCAGAAGGTCGAACCCGCGGGAGGTGTCCAATGATTGCGCGCCTCATTCGCTGGTCCATTCACAACCGGTTTCTGGTCCTGCTCGCGACGATGCTCGTTACGGCGTGGGGCATCTATTCGGTGACCCAGACGCCGCTCGATGCGCTGCCCGACCTGTCCGATACGCAGGTCATCATCAAGGCTTCGTACCCGGGCAAGGCGCCGCAGGTCATCGAGGACCAGGTGACCTATCCGCTCACCACGACGTTGCTCGGCGTGCCGGGTGCAAAAGCCATCCGCGCCTATTCGGCGTTCGGCGACGCGTTCGTCTACGTGCTGTTCGACGACAAGACCGACCAGTATTGGGCACGCTCGCGCGTGCTCGAGTACCTGAATCAGGTGCAAGGTCGCCTGCCGCCGGGGGCGACCGTTTCGCTTGGCCCGGATGCAACCGGCGTGGGCTGGGTGTACGAGTACGCTCTCGTCGACAGGACCGCGAGGCATGACCTTGGGCAACTGCGCGCGCTAAACGACTGGTTCCTGAAGTTCGAGCTGAAGTCGGTGCCGGACGTGTCCGAAGTGGCGTCAATAGGCGGCATGGTGCGCCAGTACCAGGTGGTGCTCGACCCTGACAAGCTGCGTGCATACGGCATCATGCAGACTATGGTGGCCGACGCGCTGCGCAAGGCCAACCAGGAATCAGGTGGCTCGGTCGTCGAACTCGCCGAGTCTGAATACGTGGTGCGCTCTTCAGGCTACCTTCATTCACTGGATGACTTCCGCCACGTCGTGCTGCGCACGAACGATGCGGGGACGCCCGTGCTGCTCGGCGATGTGGCGCGCATCCAGATTGGACCCGAGACGCGCCGTGGCATTGCTGAACTGAATGGTCAGGGTGAGGTCGCGGGCGGCGTCATCGTCATGCGTTCGGGCAAGAACGCGCTGACGACAATCGAGGCGGTGAAAGCAAAGCTCGCTGACCTGAAGCGTTCGCTGCCGCCCGGCGTCGAGGTCGTCACGACCTACGACCGCTCGCAACTCATCGACCGCGCGGTGGACAACCTCAAGGACAAACTCATCGAGGAGTTCATTGTGGTCGCGCTGGTCTGCGCGGTCTTCCTGTTTCATCTGCGCAGCGCGTTCGTGGCCATCCTGTCGCTGCCGCTCGGTGTGCTCGCTGCCTTCATCGTGATGCGCTATCAGGGCATCAATGCGAACCTGATGTCGCTCGGCGGCATTGCGATTGCTATTGGCGCGATGATCGACGCGGCCATCGTGATGATAGAGAACGCGCACAAGCACCTGGAGGCGTTCGAGCACGAGCATCCGGACACATCGATTACTGCCGCGCAGCGCTGGGAACTGATTGCAACATCGGCTGCCGAGGTCGGGCCCGCGCTGTTCTTCTCGCTGCTCATCATCACGCTGTCCTTTATTCCCGTGTTTTCGCTGGAAGGACAGGAAGGCAAGCTCGTCTCGCCGCTGGCGTACACGAAGACGTACACAATTGCGGCCGCAGCCGGGCTGTCCGTGACGCTCGTGCCCGTCCTGATGGGCTACCTCATCCGGGGCCGCATTCCGCATGAAAATGTCAACCCCATCAACCGCGTACTGATTCGACTGTACAGACCGCTGCTCGAGGCAACGCTTCGACACCCATGGCTTGCGATCGGTGTCGCCGTGGTCGCACTGGCTGCGACCGTAATCCCGGTTTCGCGTCTTGGTGGAGAGTTCCTGCCGCCACTCGATGAGGGCGACCTGCTGTACATGCCGACTGCGCTGCCGAGCATTTCAACCGAGAAGGCGAGTGAACTGCTGCAGCAAACCGACCGGCTCATCAAGACCGTGCCGGAGGTGGCGACCGTGTTCGGCAAATCGGGACGCGCCGACACCGCCACCGATCCCGCGCCGGGTCTCGAGATGTTCGAGACGACGATTCAGTTCAAGCCCCGTAGCGAGTGGCGACCCGGCATGACGCCGGACAAGCTGGTCGATGAACTGGACCGGACGGTGAAGGTGCCGGGTCTGTCGAATGTATGGGTTCCGCCTATCCGCAACCGTATCGACATGCTGTCGACGGGCATCAAGACGCCCGTCGGCGTCAAGATTTCGGGCCCCGACCTGACGCAAATCGACCGGGTCGCGGCGCAGGTCGAAGCAGCAGTGAAGGACGTCCCGGGCGTGACGTCCGCGCTGGCCGAACGCCTCAACGGTGGCCGGTACATCGACGTCGATATTGACCGGCTTGCGGCCGCGCGCTATGGCCTTTCGGTAGCGGACATCCAGTCGGTCGTTTCGTCGGCAGTGGGTGGAGAAAACGTCGGCGAGGTCATTGCCGGCCGTGAGCGCTTCCCCATCAACATCCGCTATCCGCGCGAGGTCCGGGACTCGCTTGAGAAGTTGCGGCAACTGCCCGTCGTCACGGACCGGGGCGCGCAGATCCAGCTCGGCGATGTTGCGCATATCGCCATTGCCGACGGGCCGCCGTCGATTCGCAGCGAGAATGCGCGGCTTTCAGGTTTCGTTTACGTCGACATCCGCAATACGGACCTGCAGTCGGCCGTGAAGGCGATGCAGCGTGCTGTCGCGGAGAAGGTTGTGTTGCCGCCAGGGTACGCAATTGCGTGGTCAGGTCAGTTCGAGTACCTGGAGCGCGCGGCGGCGAAGTTGCGCACGGTCATTCCGGTGACGCTCGTCGTCATCTTCGTGCTGCTGTTCCTGACTTTCAACTCGGCGGCCGATGCGTTGCTGTTGATGTCGACGGTGCCGTTTGCGCTGGTCGGCGGCTTCTGGCTTATCTGGGGGCTGGGGCATGCGGTATCGGTTGCCACGTCGGTCGGCTTCATCGCGCTCGCGGGCGTCGCAGCCGAATTCGGTGTCGTGATGCTGCTGTACCTGAAAGGCGCACTCAACCGCCGGCTGGAAGATGGCGAACCGTTCACCGAGGCTTTGCTACTCGATGCGATTCGCGAGGGCGCGGTGCTACGTGTCCGGCCCAAGGCAATGACGGTCGCGGTGGTGCTTGCGGGTCTCGTCCCCATCATGATTGGACATGGCGCCGGGTCGGAGGTGATGCAGCGCATTGCCGCGCCGATGGTGGGCGGCATGGTCACCGCACCGCTGCTGTCGATGTTTGTTATCCCCGCCGCCTGGTTCCTGTTGCAGCGCCGTCGCGCGAGACATGTGAGCCATGAGCGGTTCCCCAACGTAGTCCCTTCCGGCACGACAGTGCCCTCTACCGAAACTGGAGAAACTCGATGAAAAAACTGATTGTTGCGTCTGCTGTGCTTGCAGCTGTTTTTGTTGCTCCGGCCTTTGCCGGTGACGATATGGCCGGCATGAACATGTCTGCGCCGTCGGCCTCGAAGATGTCGCCAAAGACCGCACTGACCGATGCGGAGGTCAAGAAGGTAGACCCGGAGACTGGCATGGTGACGCTGAAGCACGGAGCGCTGGAAAATGTCGGCATGCTGCCGATGACGATGGCGTTCAAGACGAAGGACGCTGCGATGGTCAAACAAGTGCACGAGGGCGATAAGGTCAAGGTTCGGGTCGAAAGCGTCAATGGTAGGTTGACCATCGTGAAGATGGAGAAGCGGTCTTGAGGTGGTGAAGGGTTGGTAGTAGTGGGTGCTGCGCACGCTGTTTGGGTTTTCTGTTCTTGTGCTGGCATCCGCGTTATGCCTTCGTGCTTCAGGCGTCGCCCCTGTGCGGGGCGGCACCTACTTTTCTTTGCCGCCGCAAAGAAAAGTAGGGGCGGTTTCAAGGGTCAAG
>NZ_JAWRXV010000386.1:0-350 GCF_046534875.1 Paraburkholderia sp. SIMBA_054
ACGAGCAGAGCGTGGCCTTTGTGCTTGTTATGAATTGTCTTCGCCGTCATCTTCCGCCTCGGTTCTTCCGAAAAGCAATATTTCTTACGAACGCAATCGACGCGGTACTGACAGCGCGATTACGAATATCGGTTGCAAGCGTTATCGATTGATTAGGGTTAATGGCTGGTAAAGAAGACGGGGTTCGGCGCAAAATCTTTGTAGCTCGCCAACTGTTGGGAACTTATCCTGCTTAACCCTCTGGTTACCTTGTTCCTTTCCCTTCCGACCAGATTCGGGGGTGCATTACCCCACGCGGGCGAGAGCGATCACGCGCGCAAGCGCACTCGCGAAGTCCATGGAGAATGGGG
>NZ_JAWRXV010000387.1:0-349 GCF_046534875.1 Paraburkholderia sp. SIMBA_054
GGGGCGGCACCTACTTTTCTTTGCCGCCGCAAAGAAAAGTAGGCAAAAGAAAGCGGCTAACACCGCCAGTTCTTGTTCTTATCCACGGGCCCTCAACGTCCCCACGCGTCACACGGCAGCGCCCTGGTTAGTGCTCGTTACCAACACTTTGAATGTGCGCCTCATCCGCTTCAAATATCCGTACTCGGGCACGCGGCAGCGAATGGTATGTGCCGCCCAGGTGGCAAACTGTGTGTAGGTTGTCGCGGCGTATAGCTTGACGCTCTTACAGCCAGCCCTTTCAAGGTCTTGATCAAAATGTCCCGCCTTTGGCGCGTTTAAGCAGGCGAGCGGTACTGTGATGGGCGCG
>NZ_JAWRXV010000388.1:0-349 GCF_046534875.1 Paraburkholderia sp. SIMBA_054
CCGAGAGCGTGCCGCCCGCGACAAAGCTCGATTCGTAACCCGGCAGCGCGTAATAGCGGATGTCGGCCGGCGCCGCCTGCGTGTAGCCGCCCGGCCGCTTGCCGACGAACGGCGCATCGCCGAACGGCAATTGCCAGTCGTGTTCGCTGTTGTCGTAGTTGTTGTAGTGGTACTCGCCGGAATACGTGACCTGCACCTGGGGCGCCGTCTGACCCTGCCAGCTATTCTGGTCGAGCGTCATGGGCGCGGCGATGTTGCCGACCGCTGCGACCGCGCTCCAGTAGTTCTGGAACAGTCCCACCTTCGACGCGTCCAGATTGCCGCCCGCGATGATCTGCGCCTGCGGACA
>NZ_JAWRXV010000389.1:0-349 GCF_046534875.1 Paraburkholderia sp. SIMBA_054
TCGGCCTGCTCGATGATCCGTATCGCTCGCTGGATCCTGCCCGCGAAGCCGACCAGGCCTGCCTGGCCGAGCACGACGCCCTGTCGCGCGATGCAGCGCGACGTTCGATCGTGCTGCTGAAGAACGAAGGCAACGTGCTGCCGCTGCGCCGGCACGGGCAGAAGATCGCCCTGGTCGGCCCGTTCGCGCGCGATCGCGACAACATCGAAGGCTGCTGGACGCTGTTCGGCGACAAGTCGCGCTACGTGCCGTTCGAGGAAGGCCTGCGCGCCGCGCTCGCCGAGCCGCAGGCGCTGGTGGTCGAACCCGGCTGCCAGCTGGAAGCGCCGCTGGAAGGCGGCATCGAGGC
>NZ_JAWRXV010000390.1:0-348 GCF_046534875.1 Paraburkholderia sp. SIMBA_054
GCCGCAAAGAAAAGTAGGCAAAAGAAAGCGGCTAACACCGCCAACATTTCTTCCTGCCTGAGGGCCCCCAAAGGGTCCTATGCCTCACACGGCAACATCCTTGTCTGCGTGCGTTGCCAACGCGCTGAATGAGCGCCTCACCCGCTTCGAATACCCGTACATGGGCTCACGGCAGCGAACGGTTAGTGCCGCCCAGGTGGCAAACTGTGTGTAGGTTGTCGCGGCGTACACGTTAGTGCTCTTACAACGTGGAACGCGTGCGCTATCGGGACCGAAGTGAGGCGTGTGTGGCGCTACGGCCTACACACAGTTTGCCACCTGGGCGGCGGTGGACTATCTGGCACGGCA
>NZ_JAWRXV010000391.1:0-348 GCF_046534875.1 Paraburkholderia sp. SIMBA_054
GGATTCTGAATCAATTAAATTCAATTCATAGTTTGAAACATTATTATGAACATGCTCAAGCGCATTTTGATAAGCACCAAATTTACTACGTTCAGAAGAAACTGTCGCCATTGCTTTATCAATTTTTAATATAGACTTTTCAGCACCCAGTCTAGTTGAAAGGTCAACACCATCGATTTTAAGAGCCGTGGTTCTAGCATCTGTTAATTTCACTTGAAAGCTATCACCTGAATTTGCACCAACTTGTAATGTTAAATTAGGATGTATATCTTCAGGTATAGTTATTTCACTATTTACAATTTCACCAAAAGTATAATCAGAATCACCAAAAGCGTAACCAGAACGCAG
>NZ_JAWRXV010000053.1:0-68686 GCF_046534875.1 Paraburkholderia sp. SIMBA_054
GAAGTCGTTGCTTCCAGATCCAATGTACAGTGGTGCGTTAGAGCCTCGTACTCCACATTACGGACTGCTCGACATTAGTCCAGAATCAAAGTTTGCGTGAGCGATGCAAGTTCGATCAGGCGATGCCAGTCTGCATTATTGCGCGCAAGGCGCGACACTTCCAATCCGAGCACGATGCCGGCATGACCATTCGCGACCTCGGCGACCAGGTGCTGAAAGCCATCTCGCTCCTGGGCGCTGGAGCCGGACATGCCAAGATCGTTATCGACGACGTGAATACGTTCAATCGGCCATCCGAGCGAAACGGCGCGATCGCGCAGCGCATATTGCCGCTTCGTACTCTCGGTGTTCTCGAACACCTGCCGAAGCGACGACTGTCGAACGTAGAGGAACGCATCACGCCGCAGATGTTCAGCGGTGACCTTCTGAGCGGAGTTAGTAGACATGGGCAAGCTCCTCGTGGGTGCGCAGTACGAGGTTGGCGAGCACGCGAACAAGCGCGCCGTTATCCCGCACTGAGTTGGAAGCAGGCACGGTTGGAGTGGGAGCCTCAATGCGCGAAGCGTCCGGGCGTTGGATCGCCAGCCCGTGCAACAGGCCATGAAAGCGTATGGCCGCGTGGCCTTCTGAGTTAAGACCTGTGCCGAGCAGGTCGGCCCGTAGCGCTTCGTAGCGAGCAAGCGCTGACGATGGCGGACGGGATTGGGGTGAATCGTCTATGGTTTTTTTTTGCGTGCTAAAGCACGTTCGATACTGCGTGGGTGGATCGAAAGCTCCAGCCAGGTTTCGATCTCGTGCGCAAGCGCGCGAGCGCGAATGCTGCCGTCTTGCTGTAGACGCTCCTCGATGAACGCCATGACCACCGAGTTGAGTTTGTGCGCGCCTTTGGGCCCACGCTGTTTCGGAAGCAACCCTGGCAGCCCCTCGCTCGCAAAGGCGCTCTCCGCTTGATAGAAGGTCGGCCTGGACATTCCGAACAGGGCGGCCGCCTCGGCCTTGGAAGCGCCATCGACCCGAACATGACGCAACATCTCGTACTTGACCTGAACAAGATCGTCGGGATCGAAGAAATCGCCCGATCGAAACCATGGCGCCAGTATTCGGTCGGGATGAGGATTGAGAGCACCAAGTTCGCGTAGTCGATCGCGCTTTGACGGTGGCTTGGTCATTACATGATCTCTCGTTGAGGCAACGATAAATAAAATACGCCTCTGTATTCGATGCGTCAAGTATCTCTGTGACCTGGTCTATTCTAGAAATGGCGTTCAATAGCGCACGAAAACTAAAATTGCCTTGATAGAGTAGAGCTAGGATCATCTCTACAGCGGCATATTTATCTTTACGCCGACGGCGAAATTTATTTGACATCGTGCGCTCCCAACAAATCGTCGACAAGCGCACGCAATCGAAGCAGATCGTCAGTTCTAAACCAGGAATGACCACCGGAGGCCTGCGCGAACAGATCTGGCTCTGGGACATCGGTCCAGGATGCCAGCACCGAGCGCAGACGCTTGTGTGCGTCGAAATACATCACGCGATCTTCACCCCAGTTCTGCTTGCGACTCACCAGGACAAAGCGATTTCCACGTGCTGGGTGGAATGGGTGGGTAATCTCGAAGGACGCGCCTTTGACTAGGCGACGTTCCTCATGACAGGCAGTTGCTGACTTGCGAGAAACCGAAGGTAGAGGTTGCGGTCCAGGTCGTCGAGCGCTGGATCATGGCGCGCCTGCGTCATCACCGGTTTGAGTCGGTCCACTCGGTCAATGAGGCGATCCGCCCGCTGCTCAAGAACCTGAATGAGAGGCCGTTCCAGAAGCTGCCGGGATGTCGCGCCAGCGCATTCGCCCAGCTGGACGCGCCGGCACTGCAGCCGCTGCCGGCACAGCCCTATGAGCTCGCGCGCTTCAAGACAGTGACGGTTCACATCGACTATCACGTCGAGATCAACAAACACCGCTACAGCGTGCCGCACGCGCTGGTCGGTCTCAAGCTCGATGCACGCATCACGGCGGGCGCTGTCGAACTGCTGCATCGAGGTCGCCGTGTCGCCAGCCACGCACGCAACGACCGCGCAGGCGGCTACACCACCGTCGTCGAGCACATGCCGGCGGCGCACCGCGCTCATCTGGAATGGACGCCGCAGCGGCTGATTCATTGGGGACAGCAGATCGGCGCGGCAACCGGCGCGCTTGTTACCCGGCTGCTGCAGGAGCAACGCCATCCGGAACACGGCTATCGGGCGTGCCTCGGATTGCTCTCGCTCTCACGTCGCTATGGCCGCGAACGTCTCGAAGCCGCCTGTGCGCTAGCACTGGAGCTGGGCGTGCACCGTTACCGCCACGTGCGCGACATCCTGATCAACAACCGCGACCGCGCTGGAGTGGCAACGCCTGCCGACTGGATCAGCCCGAGCCACGCGCATGTACGCGGTCCCGGCTACTACCAATAAAGAAGACCCACCATGATGATGCAACAGACACTGACGCAACTGCGCACCCTGAAGCTGGACGGTTTCGCTGACGGCCTGGAAGAACAATTGACGCAGCCCGGTGCGGCCAGCCTGAGCTTCGAGGAACGCCTGTCACTGCTGGTCGACCGGGAAGCCAGCTGGCGTGATGATCGCCGTCGTACCCGACTGCTCAAGCAGGCGCGCCTCAAGTATCCGCAAGCCGCCATTGAAGATCTCGACACGCGCGCTGGCCGTGGCGTCGATCCGCGCTCACTCACGAGTCTCGCGCTCGGTGACTGGGTCGAAGCCGGCTACAGCCTGCTCATCAGCGGTCCAACCGGCGCTGGGAAATCGTGGCTCGCTTGCGCCCTGGCCCAATACGCTTGCCGGCGCGGGCATTCGGCCTTGTATCTGCGCGTGCCGCGACTTGGCGAGGAGCTTCGCGTTCTGCACGGCAATGGTGGCTTCACAAAATGGCTGCTGCAGGTCGCCCGCGTTGACGTGCTCCTGCTGGACGATTGGGGAATGGCTCCCCTCGACGCGATGGTCCGAAACGATCTGCTCGAGATGATCGATGACCGCTCAGCGGGAAAGGCGACCATCATCACAAGCCAGTTACCGATTGAGCACTGGCATGGATGGATCGGCGACGAGACCATCGCCGACGCAATGCTCGACCGTCTCATGCAGCGTCATCACCGGATCACGCTCACCGGTGAATCCCTCAGAAAGGCATCCCCAAAACCCAGCGTCCTGGAGCCCGAACTCGACCAGAACTAACAAGAAAATCTACAATCAACACCGCGCAACGCCCAACCCCGCCGAATCGGTCACGTTCCCGAAATCGGCGGTCACGTTCGCCGAAATACGCACAGACCAATTCAATCCTACGAATTGATGCACCATTCGTGGGCATTTCACAACGATTTTCAACACTGTCCTGACTTCAACTAGACGACGCGATTGCGCTCGGGCAGCATCACGTCCGTTGCACGCACCCCTAACCGGAAGTGCGTGCAAACAAAACGGCAAAAAGCTGAACAAATAGTAAGCATGCCGAACGAAAAATGTTAAACCCAGAACACACGCCACCAACATATCTACCAAAATCGGAGATCGTCCAATGAAGAAACAGGTCATCGCGCTGGCCGCTACAGCCGCCTTCACCGCTCCCGTTTTCGCGCAAAGCAGCGTCACGCTGTATGGCGTGATCGACGAAGGCGTCAACTATACGAATAGCGTCAACGGCCACAGCGTCGTCGAATTGCAAAGCGGCTATGCGCAAGGTAGCCGTTGGGGCCTGAAAGGCGCGGAAGATCTGGGCGGCGGCAACAAGGCGATCTTTCAACTCGAAAACGGCTTCGACCTGAATAGTGGCCGTCTGGGGCAGGGCGGCCGCATGTTCGGCCGTCAGGCGTACGTCGGTGTGTCGAATGACAGGTTCGGTACGGTCACGTTGGGCCGCCAATACGATTCCGTCGTCGACTATCTCGCGCAAACGACGTCTAACGGTAACTGGTCTGGCTATCTGTTCTCGCACCCGTTCGATAACGACAACACGGACAACTCGTTCCGCGTCAACAACACGGTCAAGTACGCGAGCCCGGACATCGCCGGCTTCCAGTTCGGCGGCACGTATAGCTTCAGCAACGACGTGAATTTCGCCAACGACCGTCAGTACAGCTTCGGCGCGCAATACGCGACGGGCGGCCTGTTGCTTGCCGCTGCTTACCTGCAGGCGAACAACACGGGCGCAACGTCAAGCGGCGCGATTGCGACCAACGACGCCAGCTTCTTCGCCCAACGCATGCGTGTATTCGGCGCGGGCATCAACTACACATTCGGCTCGGCGACGGTCGGCTTCGCCTACTCGAACTCGGACTACCACAACCCGACGGGCAACGGATATCTCGGCACGCCGGGCGCGATCGTCGCGGCAGGCTCGACGCTCAATCGCCTGAGGTTCCAGAACTTCGAACTGAATGCGAAGTACCAGGTGACGCCCGCGTTCTATGTCGGCGGCGAATACGTGTACACGCTGGAGAACTACGATTCATCGACGGGCAGCGCCAAGCCGAAGGTCCATACGGTCGGCCTGATGGCGGACTACAACATCTCGAAGCGCACGGACTTCTACGTGCAGGGCGTGTACCAGAAGGTCGCGGGCGACAAGACGAATTCGATCATGGACAACGCGTTTATTCTCGGCACGCAGGCTCCGTCGTCGACGTCGAACCAGCTCGCGTTCCGTGCAGCGATTCGCCACAAGTTCTGATCGTGCCATGTAGCAAGTGACATTCGTGTCGTGAGATTTCCACGCATTTCCCGTCGCGCTTCATTTGAAGCCCGACGGGTTTTTTTATTCGCGCGTTTCGTTCGCCGCTGCGCATTCATTCACAAACAGATGAAGCGCCGCGTACTGCAGCAACATGATGGTCTTGCCGTCCATGATCTCGCCGCACATGACCATCGCTAGTGCATCGTCGAAGGGCAGTTCGAGTACTTCGATATCTTCGCCTTCATCGGCGATTCCGCCGCCACGGCTGATGCGCGTATCGGCATCGTATTCGGCGACAAAGAAGTAGAGCTTCTCGGTCACCGAGCCCGGACTCATGAACGCTTCGAACACCTTGCGCACGCATTCCACGCGATAGCCGGTTTCCTCTTCGACTTCAGCGCGAATCCTTTCCTCCGGCGATGCCTCTTCGAGCAAACCGGCGGGCGTTTCGATCAACATCCCTTCGTGTCCATTGACGAACGCAGGCAAGCGGAACTGCCGCGTCAGCACGACGGTCCGTCGCCGCGGATCGTAAAGCAGCAACGTCGCGCCGTTGCCGCGATCGTAGGTCTCGCGGCTCTGTCGCTGCCAACTGCCGTCGGCGCGCCGATAGTCAAAGGTGTTCTTCTTCAGCACGTACCAGTCGTCGGACAGCACCTGCACATCGACGATACGCACGCGGTCAGCCGTCTTGCCCATGAATCCTCCTTGTCTCGAACGGAATCATGGTATCGTGCAGATTCGTGCAGAATCAAGAAAATTCGTGCAAACTTGAAAAACGGCACCATCAGACAAATCGATGCTGACTTCCCAACGTAAGAATCTGATTCTCGATGCGCTCCAGCGCGACGGCCAGGTGCTCGCCAAACCGCTGAGCGAGGCATTCGGCGTTTCGGAAGACACGGTGCGCCGCGATCTGCGGGAACTGGCCGCAGAGGGCAAACTGCAGCGCGTCCACGGCGGCGCATTGCCTTCGTCGCCGGCGGTGGCGAATTTCGCGGGGCGTCAGGCCATCGGCTCGGAAGCGAAGGCGGCGATTGGCCGGGCCGCCGCGCGGATGATTGCGCCAGGCCAGATCGCCTTTATCGACGGCGGTACGACTGCCATTCAGCTGGCGCGCCATCTCCCCGCCGACCTGCGCGCGACGATCGTGACGCACAGTCCGAGCGTCGCCGTCGAACTCGCGGCGCACGAGGCGCTGGAGATCGTGATCATCGGCGGGCGGCTGTTCCGTCATTCGATGGTGACGGTGGGCGCGGCCGCGATCGAAGCGCTCGGCCATATCCGCGCCGATCTGTACTTTATGGGCGTGACGGGCGTTCATCCCGAGGCGGGGTTGAGCACCGGTGATCTCGAAGAGGCTTACGTGAAACGCGCGCTGGTCGCGCGCGCGGCCGAGACGATCGTGCTCGCGTCGTCGGAAAAGTTGAATGCCGCGTCGGCGTACATGATTGCGGGCATCGACGCGGCGAGCACGATCATCGTCGAGAAGGGCGCACCCGGGTCGACCACGGCGCCATTCGAAGCGCTCGGCGTGACGATCGTGCGCGCGTGAATCGAGCAGGCTTCACTTCTGCTCGAGAAAGCGCTTCAGTTCAGCGAGATCGCGTTCGACCCACTGCGCATCCGCGGCGAATTGCGCGTCGCTCATGCCTGCTGTTCGGAACAGCGTGAACAGCACTTCGCTTCCCTCGCGGTTCGCGACGACGCGCATCGGTATATAGATCTCATCTCCCTGTCCGGTGCTCACATAGTGATCAAGCACGCCATACGCATTGCGCGGCGTGAAGCGCACGTCGACGGGCTTGCCATCGGCGCTTTCGAAAGTCCATTGTGTGCCTTCGCCGCGCAACGGCTTGCCGAGCCCCGACGCCCACTGCGCGAAGGACAGCGGATGCTCCATGAACGCGTACACCTCGCGCCAGTCGCGCGCGATCGCCACGCTGATCGTTTTCGATTCGCTAATGTCGGCCATTGACGTCTCCAGGTTGATTGCCGCCCCGGGCATTTCTCAAGTTTCGCGCGCGCCGTGCCGATATGAGATTGAGCGGCTTTATGACGCATGGTTTAAAAGGCAGTCGATAGGCTACCGATCTACCTGCCAACCACCGAAAATTACCGCGATTAAACATTTTGTATCAGAGTGTTCGCGCGCCGCGTTTTCCGGCGCCTGCACTTTACAATGCGGCTTTGATTTAGAAGGCTATTCCGACCCCTTTAGCGGAAGATCGCATCAGATATGACGCGGCTCCGAGCGAGATGACGGATTGGCCCCGGCAACGCGCCGGACGGTTGAGGCCGCAACGAGGCGGCATGCTGCGCGCCTCCCGCGGGTGTCTTTCGACATCCGCTGATTGGGCGAGCCGCACGCATCCGGTCTTTGAACGAATCATGCGGGAGAGCATATGTCGAAGAATGGATTCGACAGGACCTGGGCCAGTTTCGCGAGCTTCACGCTCGCCTTGATGTTGGGCGCCTGCGCGCATGTCGGCGAGCAGGACGCGAACAAGAACGACGCGGCATCGGCCGCGCAAACGGCAGCCGATCCGGCGCCCGCAGCGCCTGCGCCCCAGATGGTCGCGCAGCCGGTTCCGCCCGTCGTCTATAAGGTGCGTCGCGGCGATTCGCTGGCGCGCATCGCGCGCAGCCATAACGTCACGGTCAAGCAAGTCCTCGCGTGGAATCATCTGAAGACGTCCTCGCGCTTGCATATCGGGCAGGCGCTGAAGGTATCGTCGCCAGATGCGGTGAAGATGGTCGCCGCTCCAGCGGCTCCGGCGCAGGCCGCGACGCCGCCGAACGCAAATGGCGCCGCAGCGGCTGTGAGCGGCACGTCGGGCGCATCGAGTAGCACGGCAAGCGGTGCTGCCAGCAACACGACCGGCACTTCGAACGCGACGGCATCAGCGCCCGCAACAGGCGCCCCCGCGCCGAGCGCCGCCGACGCCCGCGAAGTGAATGCCGAACTGGCGCGCCACGCGAAGGGCGTGTCGCTGATCTGGCCGGCGCAAGGCAATGTCGTCGAAGGCTTTCAGGCTGGCGAGACGCGCGGCATCGAAATCGGCGGCAAGCCGGGCGACCCGATCCGCGCGGCCGCCGACGGCAAGGTCATGTACGCCGGCACGGGGCTGAACGAGTACGGCAGTCTGATCATCGTCCAGCACAACAAGGATTTCCTGACGGCCTACGCGCATAACCGCAAGCTGCTCGTGAAGACGGGCGATATCGTGCGCAGGGGTCAGCAGATCGCCGAGATGGGCAGCGAGAACAACTCGCGCGTGTCCGTGCTGTTCGAACTGCGCCGCGACGGCAAACCGATCGATCCGATGCCGTTCCTGCCGCATCAGCGCGGATAAGGCTCGCGTCGGCTTAACCGGCTGACGCTCAGTCTACCCACCGCAACACCGCGGCGACGATCGCTTCCGGCGCGTCTTCCTGCATCAGATGCCCGGCATTCTGCACCGGCTGAAAACGCGCGTCCGGAATCACGCTGGCAAGATACCGCCCGCGTTCGATGGGAATCCACTGATCGTCTTCGCCCCACAGAATCTGCGTGCGGCAGCGTATCTGCGGATAGCGCGCTTCGACCTCGTCGGTGTAGCGCTGGTCCATCTGCGCGATCTGTCGATAGAACGCCGGTTGTCCAACATCGCCGAGCCACGGCGTGACATAGGGCGCAAGCTCGTCGTCGGTGATGGTCCTTGCGACCGCGCCGCGAATGTACGCGTTGACCACGGCTTCATGGATATATGCGGGCAGCCCCGCAAAAGCCGCGGCATGCTCGCGCACATGACGCACGAACGGCGAGCCCCACGGCGCGACCGCGACAGGATCGATCAGCGTAAGGCTTCTGTAGTCGCGACCGTCGATCAGATGCGCGCGCAATGCCGTCGCACCGCCAAAGTCATGCGCAACGACATCGGGCGCATCGAGTCCCCAATGTTCGAGCAGCGCAGCAAGCAAGCCGTTCTGCACGCCGAGCGACACATCCTCGCCTTCGCGCTTCTCCGATTGTCCATAGCCGAGCAGGTCATACACATGAACCTTGCGGTCATGTGCGAGATGCGGCGCGATCCGGTGCCATACCCATGATGAAAATGGCGTGCCGTGTATCAGCACGATGGGCGGCCCATTGCCGAAGACCCGATAACGAACGGTTTGATCGCGATACGTGAACTGCTGATCGAGCGTCCAGTGTGTCATGCGTGTTCAACTCCGTTCGACATTCGTGCGAGTGTGGTTCGTTTTTGAGTCGATAACGCCAGGCGTGCGCTGCAGCGCAATGTGCGCTCCTGCAGATGCTCACCTTTGCGAATCCGCAATCTGCCGGAAGTCATTCAGGCGTACTGCATTCCGCGTTTCATCGCACTTGAAGCGGACTATCCAAAGGTGAGGCAATGCAGGAGCCCATGCCAGTTTCCGTTTCTCATACATCGACTCAAATGCGAAACAAACGAGTCGATTAATCAACTCGCCTCAAGCGATTTCAATATCGGCGCGATTTGTCCGTGCGCATGCAGTATGTCAGGACTGTTCTGCAATATTTGCCGATAACGCGGCAGGAAAATATTGCCTGGTAAATCTTCCGAAAAAAGACCGACAACAGATTCAACGGCGCCAAAACGATCGGCGCTGGTTGCTTCATCGTCATCGAGAATCTCGTCGACATTCGCGATCATCACCGACAACGGATTGAGCCAGCGAAAGCCCGATCCATTGATCAGCACCTGCAGGAACGCGGCAGGCGTGACAGGGCCAAACTCCTTCTCATACAAGGCGCGCTCGTGATCGAGTATCGCCTTGTGCAGCACGAGTAGCGGCTTGCGAATCTCGCCAAGAAACTGAATGGCGCGCTCGTCGTTGATCTTCATCGTTTGACTCCAGGAGCAGTAATGCATTGAAAGATACGTGAAGCTGGCTTGCATGTAAGAGATGGAAGAAAATGCGCATTTCGAATGAAACATTTCAATGAACTGCCCAGAGCCGAAGCGAAAGAGCAAGCGCAAAATAATCGTTTCGTCGTCTGCCTTCCACATCAGAAACCATGCCGGTTGCTTTTTTATAGGTAACTGAACGATGCTATGCTGGCGACGCCCATTATGACGATTCGCTGAACATAGCAATCTGTCTGCGTGACGATGTCCGATACTGGAAGCAGTGCCTTCCGGGCAAACCCTACGCACCTGTCATCAACCTCTCGGACATGCAAGACGAACACACGGCAACCTTGCTCGACTATTACACGCGACATCAGACTTCCGTGCAATGGCGCGGCTTTCTGACCGCACTCGCCGAAGAGTTCGAGACGCAGATTGATACGTCACAGTTGCGCATGCTGATGTCGCGCATTGGCGCGCGCTTTGCTGCAAAGCACCCGGCGGGCGAGTGCACGACGCTGGACGACCTCGCCGCGTTTCTCAACAGCATTTGGTCCGGGCTCGACTGGGGTTTCGTTCGCCTTGCCGAACGGGACGACTATCTGTCCATCGAGCATTGCTGCGCGCCGCTTGCCGCGTTCGGCGAACGGGCCGCACCGTGGGCTTCCGCTTTTCTCGAAGGCGCGTATCAGCACTGGCTGCACGAACTGGGCGCGGGCTCGCTGGCACTACAGGAATATCAAAGCGCCAACGCACACACATACGAATTCAGACTGTTGAAGGCGCCCTGACTAAACTTGACCCCAACGACGAAGTTAACCAGATAGTGAAACAGTGGGCGGACAGCTAACGCTGTCGCAGTACAGGGATGCGCAGGACAAGTAGAGGAAACATCATGAGCGTTTCAGACGACGTCGGTAATCTGTTCCGGCGCTTCGGTGGCGACGCCGGGCAGTATCAGGAGGTGACGCGTGACGACGACGCGAAGCATGCCGCGCTGCGCTGGCCATTGCTGAACGCGCTCGACATCGCGCACGTCGGCCCCGTGCCGGACGCGGGCCGTCCCGCGTCGCCGGCAGCGCGCGTCGAGCCGGCAGCTCAGGCGTCGCCCGCACCTGCGGCGCAACCGGCAGACACGGTCGCCACGCCCGCCGGATCCGAATCCACTGGACCGGCGCGCCCGCCGCTTTTCGCGCGCGGTCATCGCCACGCGTCGATGCCGCCGCCCGTCGCTCCCGCGCAAATGGGCGCGAATCGCTTCAGCGCGCCGCCCAACGTCGCGGCTGCTGCGGATCGCACCAATGCCGCAGCCAACGCGCCGAGCATGTCGGCCGCGCCCGCTGCTCAAACACCCGCGTCCGTCCCGCCTGCATCGACAGTTGCCGCAGCGCCTTCAACGCCCCCGGCATCGCCGGCGTCGCGCGATGCCGCGCCGCAGCGCGAAGTACAAGCCGCCCAGGCCGCCCCTTTTTTTGCACAAAGCCAAACGTTTGCTCGTGCCCCATTTGAGAATCCCGCCGTGGAAGCCGCGCGCGCCAGGCCATCGGCGACCATGCAGCAGCAGGGCGGGTCGATCCTCTCGGGGCTGTTCGGCGGCACGAATGTGTCCCAGCCGGAGGCACCCGCCAACACGCCGTCGAAAGATCTGTCATCGCTGTTCGCCCGCCTGTCGCATGGATCGGCGGCGCCTGGCCGTTCACTGCGCGACACCTTCAGATCGCGCTTCAAGGTGGATGGTGACGCATGAGAGTCGTCTCGGTTGTTTCGGCTAAAGGCGGGGTCGGCAAGACGACGCTCGCCGCGAATCTCGCCTCGGTGCTGGGCTCGAACGGACGCCGCGTGATCGCCGTCGACTTCGATCCGCAAAACGCGCTGCGTCTGCACTTCGGCATTCCCATCGACAGCTACGACGGCGTCGCCCGCGCGACGCTCGCGGGCGCATCGTGGCGCACGGTGATGTTCGACGGCATCGACAGCATTACGGCGCTGCCGCATGGCGCACTGAACGAAGACGACAGGCGCGTGTTCGAAGCGCAGCTCGACGCCGATCCGTATCTGATCCGCGAATCGCTCGAAGCGCTCGCGCTCGATGCCGACGACATCGTGCTGATCGACACGCCACCGGGCGCGACTGCCTACACGCGCGCCGCGCTGGTCGCGGCGGACTTCGTGCTGAACGTCGTGATCGCGGATGCCGCGTCGTATGCGGCGATTCCGCAGATGGAGCGGCTGATCCAGACTTACGCATTGCCGCGTCAGGACTTCATCGGCTACGGCTACGTGATCAACCAGGTCGACCAGAGCCGCAGCCTCACGAAAGACGTCGTCAAGGTGTTGCGCGATGCGCTCGACGACCATCTGTTCCCCGGCGTGATCCATCTCGACCAGGGCGTGAGCGAATCGCTTGCATACGACACGACCGTGATCCACTACGATCCGCACAGCCAGGCGGCCGCCGATCTGCGCGCATGCGGCGACTGGCTGGGCACGCGCCTGAACGGTCAGGCCCGGCTGCCGAGGAACGTCGCATGAGCACCGCACCCGAAGACATTCTCGACGCCGCCGACAACGCGGCGCCGCGCCGCTCGCGTTTCGATCGCCTCGCGTCGCATCTGATCGACGGACGCATTCTGGGCAGCAAGCCCGTCACGATCCTGCTCGTACTGTTCGCGCTGGCGGCGCTGTTCTTCGTGTTCACGGTGCCGCTCGCGTTCGGCGAGCAGCTCACCTTCGCGGTCTGCTGCTTCGTCTGCGCGCTGCTGTTTCGCCGCGCGCAAGGGCACTATGCGACGCTCGTGATGATCATGCTGTCGGTGATCGCGACGGGCCGCTATATGTACTGGCGTTTGACGGAGACGACATACTGGGAACGGCCGCTCGACGCCGTATGGGGTCTGCTGCTGGTGTCGGCGGAAGTGTATGCGGCGCTCGTGCTGATGCTCGGCTACTTCCAGACCGCGTGGCCGCTCAGGCGCAAGCCGATGCCGCTGCCTTTGGACCGCAGCGCCTGGCCGACCGTCGATATTTTCATTCCCACTTATAACGAGCCGCTGTCGGTGGTGAAGCCGACCATCTACGCGGCGATCGCGCTGGATTATCCGAAGGACAAGCTGTCCATTCACGTGCTCGACGATGGCCGCCGCCCCGAGTTCAAGGCCTTCTGCGAGGAAGTGGGCGTCGCGTGGACGATCCGCTCGCACAACCGACACGCGAAGGCGGGCAACATCAACGAGGCACTGAAGATCACCGACGGCGAATACTTCGCGATCTTCGACTGCGATCACATTCCGACGCGCTCGTTCCTGCAAGTGGGCTTAGGCTGGTTCCTGCGCGACAAGAAACTGTCGATGCTGCAGACGCCGCACCATTTCTTCTCCGCCGATCCGTTCGAGAAAAACCTCGGCACGTTCCGTAAGGTGCCGAACGAAGGCGAGTTGTTCTACGGTCTCGTGCAGGACGGCAACGACCTGTGGAACGCGACGTTCTTCTGCGGCTCATGCGCGCTCTTGCGCCGCACGATGGTCGAGGAGATCGGCGGCATCGCCGTCGAGACCGTGACGGAAGACGCGCATACAGCGCTCAAGCTGCACCGCCGCGGCTACACGACCGCGTATCTGTCGATACCGCAGGCAGCGGGTCTGGCGACGGAAAGCCTCGGCGGCCACATCGGCCAGCGCATCCGATGGGCGCGCGGCATGACGCAGATTTTCCGCATCGACAATCCGCTCACGGGGCGCGGCCTGTCGTTCGGCCAGCGGCTGTGCTATCTGAACGCGATGATGCACTTCTTCTACGGCATCCCGCGTCTCGTGTTCCTCACCGCGCCGCTATCGTTTTTGTTCTTCAACGCGCACATCATCCAGGCGGCGGCGGGCACGATCGCGATCTTCGCGCTGCCGCACATGTTCCACGCGAACATCACGAACTCGCGGATGCAGCAGAAGTTCCGCCATTCGTTCTGGTCCGAAGTCTATGAGTCGGTGCTCGCGTCGTACATCACAGCGCCGACGCTGCTAGCGCTGATCAACCCGAAGCTCGGCAAGTTCAACGTGACGGCGAAGGGCGGGCGCATCGACGAGCAATACTTCGACTGGGGCATTTCGCGCCCTTACCTGATTCTGCTGGCGCTGAACCTGCTCGGATTTATCGTCGGCTGCGTGCATATCGCGCTGAATTCCAGTTCGCACAGCGAAGTGCAGACCACCGTGCTGAACCTCGCGTGGACGGGCTACAACATGCTGATCCTCGGCGCGAGCGTCGCGGCGGCGCGCGAGCAGCGCCAGGTGCGCTCGACGCATCGCGTGGCGATGCGCATTCCGGCATCGCTGCGCTTCTCGACGGGCCGCACGCTCGTGTGCGAAACAGTCGATTACGCGGAAGGCGGCGTCGCGCTGCAACTGCCTGCCGCCATCCAGGTACCGCTGCATGAAAGCGTGGTCGTGTCGCTGTTTCGCGGCCACGAAGAGTTCGTGTTTCCCGCCGACGTCACGTACTCGGTGCCGGGCCGCGTCGGCCTGAAGTTCGCGCCGATGACGCGCGAGCAGGAACTCGACTTCGTGCAAAGCACATTCGCCCGCGCCGACGCATGGACCGGCTGGGCGGAAGGGCGCGAAGTCGACACGCCGCTCAGGAGCCTGTCGCATGTGATGCGCGTTGGACTGGGCGGCATCGGCGGGCTGTTCGAACATCTGTACGCCGACCTGCGCACATGGAGCGGTAGACGCAAGACCGCAGCAAACGACACGAAGAATGGAAAATAACGTATGGGGATCTTGCGATACGACGCCGCTCGTTCAGCGACGAAGCGGGCGGGTTTGCGTCGAACCGTGCGTTCGCTGACGCGCAACGGCTTGCGCTTGCCGCTGCGCGCGACGCTGGCCGCGTTGCTGTTTGCGATGACGCTGCCGACCGTGCAGGCCGCATCCGATGCCGCGCCTTCCACCTCACCGGGCGCGATTCCCGCCACGCGCGCCGAACTCGCGGCGAAGCCGGGAACGACGCCCGGCACGACGCCGCTCGTGCCGTCCGCGCCCGCTAACAACGGCTTGCCGCCGCTGCCGTCCGCGAAGCCCGTCGATCCGCGCGCGGGGCAGCAGCCCGCGTTCGCCGAGCCGGCGCCGCAACCCTTTGCCGTCGTGCGCGGCGGCCGCGACACGATGCCGACCACGGCCGACAACGGCACAGCCGTGTCGGGCGGACGCCGTCAGACCTTCACGTTCGCGCAGCTGGGCGCGCTCGATCCGCTGCAACTGCGCGGCGTCGACGGCCAGAACGGCGTGCCGTTCTCGGTGCGCGCCGATGAAGTCGTGACGGGCGCGAACCTGCATCTGATCTATAGCTACTCGCCGTCGCTGCTGTCGAACCTGTCGCACCTGAAAGTGCTCGTGAACGGCGAAGTCGCGGCGACGCTGCCGTTGCCGCGCGAGCAGGCGGGCACGCTGCTCGCGCGCGATATTCCGCTCGAGCCGCGCCTGATCACCGAGTTCAATCACCTGAACGTCCAGCTGATCGGCCATTACACGCAGGGCTGTGAAGACCCGGCGAGCAGCGCGCTATGGGCGACCGTTAGCAACGCGAGCACGCTCGATCTGACGTTCGCGTCGCTTACAGCCAAGCCTGATCTCGGCGCGCTGCCGCTGCCGTTCTTCGACCGGCGCGACATCCGCCGCCTCGAACTGCCGTTCGTGTTCGCCGCCAAGCCTTCGCCGCAAGCGCTCGAAGCGGCGGGCGCGGTCGCGTCGTGGTTCGGCTCGCTGGCCGGCTATCGGGGCGCGCTGTTTCCCGCGCAACTCGACAATGCGCCGCTGTCGGGCAATGCCGTCGTGTTCGCGACCAACGACGAACGGCCTGCGGGCGTCACGCTGCCCGCCATCAACGGGCCAATGCTCGCGGTCGTGGATCGCGAAGCGCCCGCGCACGGCAAGCTGCTGCTCGTGCTGGGCCGCGACGCGCGCGAGCTGAAGATTGCGGCGAACGCGCTGTCGCTCGGCGAGGCGGCACTGTCGGGTACCGTGCAGACCATCACGCACGTCGACGCCCCGCGCGCGCGTCAGCCGTATGACGCGCCAGGCTGGCTGCCGACCGATCGCCCGGTGCGCTTCGGCGAACTGGCCGTGCCGAAGGATCTGTCCGTGCGAGGCTATAACGGCGACGTCGTGCGCGTGGATCTGCGCGTCGCGCCCGATCTGTTCACGTGGCGCACCAAGGGCGTACCCATCGACCTGCGCTACCGATTCACCGTGCGCCCCGCGCCGGACCGTTCGACGCTCAACATCAGCGTCAACAACAACTTCGTGCAGGCGCTGCGGATTCCCGCGCAGTCGTCGTCGATGCTCGATCTCGGCCGCTATCTGAACCGGATGCTGCCCGACCACACGGCGCCCGCGTCGAAAGAGATCTACATTCCGCCGCATCTGCTCGCGTCGCAGGCGCAGTTGCGCTTCCACTTCTATTACGACATGCCGAAGACGGGCGAATGCCAGGGGCAGGTGCTCGACAACGTGCGCGGCGAGATCGATCCCGATTCGACCATCGATCTGTCATCGTTCCCGCACTACATGGCGCTGCCCGATCTGGCCGCGTTCGCAAACAGCGGCTGGCCGTTCACGAAGCTCGCCGACCTGTCGCAGACGGCCGTGATCCTGCCCGTGAACGCGAACCCGAGCGACTACAGCCTGTATCTGACGGTGATGGGACGCATGGGCGCGTCGACGGCGTATCCCGTCACAGCCGTGACCGTCGCGACGGCTGCCGACGTGGAGCGTCTCGCCGACAAGGACCTGCTCCTGATCGGCGCGCCCGGCCAGCAGCCGTTGCTGACGACATGGGAAAAGGACATGCCGTTCTCCGCCGCCGACGACTCGCGCCGCATGCAGTTCTCGAACGTGTCGTTCCGCATCGCCAACTGGTGGCACGGCGATCGCGGCGGCGTGCGTACGGCGGGGCGCGCGGACTTGTCGCTGGTGAATTCGTCGGGCGACGCGATCATCACCGGCTTCCAGTCGCCGCTCGAAAAAGGCCGTAGCGTAGTCGCGCTGATCTCGGCGCCCGGGCAGTCGGACACTGATCTGACCAACGCGATGCTCGACGCCGATCTCGTCCAGTCGATCCAGGGCGGTTTGACCGTGGTGCGCGGCAGAACGCTCGAAGTGGTGTCGAACGGCGACGTGTATTACGTCGGCCACCTGTCGCCCGTCGAGTACATGCGTTGGGCGTTGTCCGTGCATCCGCTGCTGTTGCTGCTCGCCGGGCTGATCGCGGCGCTGATCATCGCGGCTGTGTTCTACCGGCTGTTGCGCGCGGTCGCTGCGCGCCGGCTGAAGGATTGACATGCAGGCGTCGTTTCTCTCACGCCCATGGCACGCCGCGCTCGCGTGCGCGGTTGTCATGGTTGGCATGACGGGCCACGTGCAAGCCGCGACGTGCGACGACTGGTCCGCATATCGCGCGTTCGTGTCGCGCTTCGTGCAGCAGGACGGACGCGTTGTCGATTTCTCGACGCCCACGCAGCAGACCACGTCGGAAGGCCAGTCCTACGGCATGTTCTTCGCGCTCGTCGCGAACGACCGCGCGACCTTCGAGCGCGTGTTGCGCTGGACGCGCGCGAATCTGTCGGCGGGACGTTTCGACGGCGACGACGTGAAGCTGCCTTCGTGGCAGTGGGGCAAGAAGCCGGATGGCGCGTATGGCGTGCTCGACCCGAACTCGGCGGCGGACTCGGACCTGTGGATTGCCTACGATCTGTTCGAGGCGGGCCGTCTGTGGCATGAGCCGGCGTACACGAAGCTCGCGTATGCGCTCGTCACGCAAATCGAGAAGCAGGAAGTCGCCGATCTGCGCGGCCTCGGTCCGATGCTGCTGCCCGGTCCGCAAGGCTTCCGCAACGGCGGCACGACGCGCCTGAATCCGAGCTATCTGCCGTTGCCGCTACTGCGCGCGCTCGCCGCGCAGTCGCCGAACGGGCCGTGGGCGCGCGTCGCGGACAATGCGTTCAAGCTCGTCAAGACGACTGCGCCGCTGGGCTTCGCGCCGGACTGGGCCGCTTATCGTGACGGGCAGCGCGATGGCCAATTCATCGTCGATCCGCAAAAGGGCGACGTGGGCAGCTACGACGCGATTCGCGTCTATCTGTGGGCAGGCCTGACTGCGCCCGCCGATCCACTCGCGAAGCCGTGGCTCGCCGCATTGCACGGCATGCGCGACCGGATCGCGCAAACGGGCGTGCCGCCCGAGAAGGTCGCGACGACCACGGGCAACGCGAGCGGCGAAGGCCCGATCGGTTTCTGGGGCGCGCTGCTGCCGTATTTCCGCGCGCTCGGCGACACGCGCGCGGCGGGGCTCGCGCAAACGCATCTGGCCTCGCTCGCCACACCGACACCCGCGCCCGCGCCAGGCGCAGGCCAGGCCACTCAAAACCAGCCTGTCTATTACGACGAGGTGTTGATGCTCTTCGGTACAGGGTCCGCAGACGGCCGCTACCGCTTCGATGAAAACGGCCGTCTCGTGCCGCGTTGGGAGAACTCATGCCAATCCGCCAACGCGCGCTCGTGATCGGCGTCGCACTCACGCTCGGCGCGGGCGCGGCGGCGTCGGCATTCGCGCAGGCGCAGCCGAACGACCCGATGAGCGTCCTGATCGATCAGGGCAAGTACTGGCAGTCCCACAAGCGCGGCGATCTCGCCGAGCAGGCATGGCTGAAGGTGTTGCGCATCGATCCGAAGCAGCCCGACGCGCTGTACGGCATGGGCATCGTGATGGCCGACCGCAAGGACGGCGCGGGTGCGCAGCAGTATCTCGCGCGCTTGCGCCAGGCCGCGCCGAACTATCCGAACATCGACGAACTCGCGCGGCGTCTCGGTCAGTCGAGCCCGACCGATCAGGCCGTCAACGACGCGCGGCGTCTCGCGCAGGCCGGGCAGCAGGCGTCGGCGGCGCAGGCTTACCGGCAGGCGCTCGGCTCGAAGCCGACCAATCCGCAGCTCGCGCTGGAGTACTACCAGACGCTCGGTTCGTCGCCGCAAGGCTGGGAAGAGGCACGTCGCGGGCTGGAGCAGCTGGCGCGCGAGCATCCCGACGATCCGCGCTTCGCGCTCGCCTATGCGCAGCATCTAACGTATCGCGAAGCGAATCGGCGCGAGGGCATCGAGCAGCTTGCGCAGTTGTCGAAGGATTCCGTGGTCGGCGCGCAGGCGAAGGCGGCCTGGCGCCAGGCGCTGTTGTGGCTTGGCGTGCGCGCATCCGATGCACCGCTCTTTCAGGCGTATCTGTCTGCCGTCCCCGATGATGCCGCCGTCAAGGCACGCGCCGACTCGATTGCGGAACAAGACCGGCGCGCAAGCGAGCGCGCGCAACAGAACGCGGGCGCCGACTCGCGCGGCCGCACGATCGCTGAAGGCTTCGCAGCGCTGGATCGCGGCGATCTCGTGACGGCGAAGGTGCGATTCACGTCGGTGCTCGCCAGTGCGCCGAACGACGGCGACGCGCTCGGCGGCATGGGCGTCGCGCAGCTCAAGCAGGAGCAGTTTGCGCAGGCGCGCGATTATCTGCTGCGCGCATCGCAGGCGGGCGGCGCGGCGCGCTGGCGCGAGGCGCTCAATAGCGCGACCTACTGGATGTACACGAGCGAGGGTCTCGGCGAGCAGAGCAACGGTAATCTCGCGCAAGCGAAGGCGTCGTTCGAGAAAGCGATTGCCGTGAGTCCCGGCGACGTCACGGCGCAAACCGCGCTCGGCGATCTGCTGATGCAAAGCGGCGACCCGCGCGGCGCGGAAGCGGCGTTCCGGATGGCGTTGCGCCGCCAGGCGGACAATCCCGATGCGATACGTGGCCTCGTCGGCGCGCTCGCCGCGCAGGGACGCGGCGACGAAGCGCTCAGCTTCGCGAACCAGTTGACGGACGAGCAGCGCAAGAAAGTGGGCGGCGCGGACCGTCTGCGCGGCGAGGCGCAAGCGGCGCAGGCCCGTGCCGCCGAAGCGCGCGGCGATCTGGGCAATGCGCGTAGCCTGTTCGAAGACGCGCTGCTGAGCAATCCCGACGATCCGTGGTTGCGGCTCGACCTCGCGCGCATCTACGCGAAGCAGGGCGCGTATGCCAATGCGAAGAGCATCATGGATGGCCTGATCGCGCTGCATCCGGACATGCCCGACGCGTTCTATGCGAGCGCGCTGCTCGCGGCGGACATGCAGGACTGGCGCTACGGTCTGTCGCAACTCGAACACATCCCGCTCAACAAACGCACCGATGCGATGGCGGTGCTTCAGCATCGGCTGTGGGTTCATCAGCAGTGCGACGAAGCGGTAGCGCTCGCGAAGAGCGGGCGCGTCGCGCAGGCGCGCGGATTGCTGCAGAACGCGGAACCCGTGGCGGGCACGAATGCCGAGCTGATCGGCGCGATCGCGTCGGCCTATGTGAACACGGGCGACACGCCGCGCGCGCTGATGATGGTGCGCAGCGCCGTCGCGCGTGCGCCGAACGATCCGGGGCTGCTGCTCACCGACGCGGGCATTCTGCTGAACGCGGGCCAGGGCATCGAACTGGGCGAGGTGATGCGGCGGCTCGCATCGATGCAGCTGACGGGCCAGCAACGCAGCGACTTCGAGAAGATCAACGTGGCGATCGTCGTGCGCCGCACGGATGCGCTGCGTCAGGCGAACGACCTGGCGAGCGCGTTCGACGTGCTGTCGCCGTGGCTTGCCGCGCGGCCGAACGATCCCGATATTCTCGCGGCGCTCGCGCGTCTGTACACCGCGAACAACGACAACGCGAATGCGCTCGCGACGTATCGTCTCGCGCTCGCGCAGAATCCGACCGACATGGGCCTGCTGCTCAATGCGGCAGGCGCGGCGACGCAGATCCGCAAGTTCGACTTCGCCGAATCGACGTTGAAACAGGCGTTGCGCATCGCGCCGAACAATCCGGATGCGCTCGCCGCGATGGGCCGCATGTACCGTGCGCAGGGCAGGAACAGTCTGGCCGCACAGTATTTCCAGCGTGCGCTGATTGCGCAGAACGCGCCGCTTGCGCGCCCCGGCGCGACGGCGGCGGGCGCCAATGGTCAGTCCGTGCCGAGCGGCTGGGATGTGCCGTTGCGCCCGAGAGGGCCGATTCCGTTGCCTGGCACGAATCCTTTTGCGAACCCGGCGTCGGCGGATGCGTCGAACAGTGTGCCGTTCCCCACGCAGAATACCGGTCTCACGACCCAACCGCCTCCGATGCCAGCCATGCCTGTCTATATTCCGCCGACGCAGCCGGTCAGCGCGCCTTATGCGCCGTACGTCGCGCCGCAGCCGCAGCCGGCCTCGCAGATCAACTCGCTGGAAACGCTCGCGCCGCAAGCCGCAGTGACGGGCAACGGAACGCCGGACGAAGACGGCTACGGCCCCGATCAATACGGTTCGTCGCAATCGGGCGGCGGGCTCGCGCCGGGCCAGGCGTATCCGGCGCAAGGCTATGCACAGCAGGGCACGTATGCGCCGCCGGCGCAAACGTACCAGCAGCCTTATCCGCAGCAATATCAGCAACCGGTGTACGCGCAACCGGCTGACATCAGCACACCGTGGCCGATGTCGCCTCAGTCGCAGGCCGCCGCGCAGGCGCAGGCGACACAGGGAATGAACGCGCAGCCGGCGTCGAAGAAGCGGACGACGAAGAGCGCGCGTACGACGAACAACAATGCGGCGTATGCGCAGCAGCAGGGCGGCTATCCGCCGGGCGGCGCACCGCAACAGGGTTACGCGCAACCTTATCCGCAGCAGCAGGCTTATCCGCAGCAACCTTATCCACAACAGCCGTATCCACAGCAGCGCACGTACGCGCAACAGCCGTATCCGCAGCAGCAGGCGTATCAGCAGCCTTACCAGCCGCAACCGCCGCAGCAGGCGTATGCGCAGCAGGGCTACACGAACCAGGGCTACGGACTCGTGCCGTACGTTCCGCAACCGCCCGCGCCTTATCCAACACGCAACACGCAGATGCAGGACGAGCAGAACCGGCAATATCCGAAGCCGGCGCAGCCGCAGCCGCTGACCGTCGAGGAAGAACTCGCGCAGATCAACCGCGAGCAGACCAGCACGGTGAGTGGCGGCATCCAGTTCCGCAATCGCGACGGCGAAAACGGCCTGTCGAATCTGACCGATATCGAAGCGCCGCTGCAAGGCCGCATCCGCGCGGGCGACGGCCACGTGACCATCGAGGTCACGCCCGTCAGCCTCGATGCGGGCACGCCGAGCAACAGCGTGAACACGCTGTCGCGTTTCGGTTCGTCCCAGGCTTTCGGCACCAGCACGGTGCTGCCCGGTTCGCAGACGGCGAGTGGCGTCGGCGCGGATGTCGGCTATGAGTGGCGCGGACTGAAGGCGGATATCGGAGCGACCCCGTGGGGTTTCCGCGAGCAGAACATCGTGGGTGGACTGCAGTATCGCGGCAACATCACCGACAAGGTGTCGTATAAATTGACGGGCGCGCGCCGCGCGGTCACCGACAGTCTCGTGTCCTACGCGGGCGCGCACGATACGGCGATGGACCTCGAATGGGGTGGCGTGACGTCGAACGGGTTGCGTGGCGACGTCGGCTGGGACGATGGCACGAATGGCCTTTACGCGAATGCGTCGTGGGACTATCTGGCGGGCCGTAACGTCGCGTCGAACAATGCCGTGAAAGGCGGTGGCGGCGTCTATACGCGGCTCGTGAAAGACGCGAACCAGACGCTGACCGTCGGCGTCAATGCGACGCTGATGCACTATGACAAGAACCTCTCGTACTTCACGTTCGGCCAGGGCGGGTATTTCAGCCCGCAGCAATATGCGATTCTGAATCTGCCGATCGAGTACACCGGTCGCAACGGTCCATTCACCTACGATCTGAAAGCGTCGATCGGCGTGCAGCACTATCGTCAGGATGCGTCCGACTACTTCCCGACGAACAGCACCTATCAGAGCGCGGCAGCCAACGCCGCCCGGGTGGCGAACGCGGCAGCGGGCTCGACGGTTGTCGATCCGGACGCCGTCTATCCTGGCCAGAGCAAGACGGGCGTGTCGTACTCGATCGATGCGGTTGGCGAATATCAGCTCGCGCCGCAACTCGCCGTGGGCGCGGCGGCGTCGTTCGGCAACGCTTACCAGTACCGCGAGTTCGTCGCGGCCGTCTACGTGCGATACGCATTCACGAAACAGACGGGCCTGAGCATGTTCCCGCCGTCTCCCGTCCGGTCGTCGTACCTTCCTGTGAACGACTGAGCGCGTTCTCTGAAGAAGCAACGCGGTGACCGCGTTGCTTCCTTCCTCTCCTTGCAGCAAGCACGCCTGCGCGGCCCGCGCTTGTCCCGGACCGCCGCAGGCACTTCGCACGCACGTTTTTTAACGTCCTTCTACAATCAGTCGAGCCGATCCCCGAACGTGCATGCGCAACGAATCGACGCAATGCGCATGCGCTCGCCGGCCTCGCGTGATTAGCACGCCACGTCTAACAAAGCGCGGTTGTCGACCGGATTTTGTTGGGCGTCGGCGGATAAACAAAAACCCCCACTTACGGATACGCTCATGGCAACGCTGAACATCAACGGCCAGTCTCATACCATCGACGCGCCGCCCGACATGCCCGTGCTCTGGGCGCTGCGCGATATCGTCGGTCTCACGGGAACGAAGTTCGGCTGCGGCATCGCGCAATGCGGGGCCTGCACCGTGCATCTGGATGGCGTTGCCGTGCGCTCGTGCGTGCTGCCCATCGCGGCCGTCGGTGACAAGAAGATCACGACGATCGAAGCCGTCGGCGAGACACCCGCGGGCAAGAAAGTGCAGGCGGCGTGGCGGCACCTCGACGTCGTGCAGTGCGGCTACTGTCAGTCCGGACAGGTGATGCAGGCGGCTTCGCTGCTCGCGCAGAACCCGAATCCGAGCGACGCCGACATCGACGCGGCGATGGCGGGCAATATCTGCCGCTGCGGCACGTACAACCGCATCCGCGCTGCTGTGAAGCAGGCAGCGAAGGAGGCATGACATGTCGCAAGGATTGCTCGATGCACAAAACGGCAAGCCGCGCGATGATGCCGCGCGAGTCACACGCCGTGCGTTTTTGAAATTCAGTGCGAGTGTCGCTGCGATGGCGGGCGGCGGCCTGATGCTCGGCTTCAGCATGCCTGCGCAAAGCCAGGGCGATGTGCGCAAGTCCGTGATCGGCGGCGATGGTGTCGAGACACCGCAAAGCGGCGTGCTCGCGCCGAACGCTTTCGTGCAGATCGACACGGCAGGCAAGGTCACGCTGATCATCCCGAAGGTCGAGATGGGGCAAGGCGTGTACACGTCGATCCCGATGCTGATCGCGGAAGAACTCGAAGTGCCGCTCGACAGCGTGACGATCGACCATGCGCCGCCCGACGAAACGCGCTTCACGGACCCGCTGCTCGGCGGCCAGTTGACGGGCGGCTCGACGTCGATCCGCTATGCGTGGGAACCGATGCGGCGCGCGGGCGCGACCACGCGTGTGCTGCTGATCAACGCGGCCGCGCAGCAGTGGCAGGTGGACCCGGCGTCGTGCCATGCCGAGAACGGCCAGGTGATTCATGCAGACACGAAACGCAGCATCGCCTACGGCCAACTCGTCGATGCCGCCGCGAAGCTGCCCGTGCCGCAGAACGTGTCGCTGAAGGATCCGAAAGACTTCAAACTGATCGGCACGCCGGCGAAGCGTCTCGATTCGCCGGAGAAAGTGGACGGCAGCGCGATCTTCGGCCTCGACGTGCGTCTGCCCGAGATGGTCTACGCGGCCATCGTCAATTGCCCGGTATTCGGCGGGACGCTCGCGAGCGTCGACGATTCGGTTGCGAAGAAGATTCCCGGCGTGCGGCAGATCGTGAAGATCGACAACGGCGTTGCCGTGATCGGCGATCACACGTGGGCAGCGAAACGCGGCGCGTCGGCGTTGAAGATCACATGGAACGAAGGCGCGGGCGCAACCGTGTCGATGAAGACGATCGTCGACGACATGGAGAAGGCGTCGCAGAACAACGGTGCGGTCGCGCGCAAGGACGGCGATGTGAACAACGCGTTCTCGCAGGCGAAGACACGCGTCGATGCCGTTTATCAGCAGCCGTTCCTCGCGCACGCAACGATGGAGCCGGTCAACTGCACGGTGCACGTGAAGCCCGATAGCTGCGAGATCTGGGTCGGCACGCAGGTGCCGACGCGGGCGCGCGATGCGGGCGCGACGGTGACGGGGCTGTCGCCGGACAAGATCGTCGTGCACAACTTCCTGCTCGGCGGCGGCTTCGGACGCAGGCTCGAATTCGACATGGTCACGCAGGCTGTGAAAGTGGCAAAGCAGCTGAACGTGCCCGTGAAGGTGACGTGGACGCGCGAGGAAGACATCCAGCACGACATGTATCGCCCGTACTACTACGACAAGATTTCGGCGGGGCTCGACGCGAACGGCAAACCGGTTGCGTGGCAGCATCGCATTGTCGGCTCATCGATTCTGTCGCGTTTCGCGCCGCCTGCCGTGAAGAACGGCGTCGATCCCGATGCCGTCGAAGTGGCTGCCGATCTGCCGTACGACCTGCCGAATCAGCTCATCGATTACGTGCGCCAGGAGCCGCACGCGATACCGACTGCGTTCTGGCGCGGCGTGGGTCCGACGCGCGGCACGTTCGTCGTCGAGAGCTTTATCGACGAACTCGCGGCGCAGACGAAGACCGATCCCGTCAAGTATCGGCGCGACCTGCTCGGCAAATCGCCGCGCGCGTTGAACGTGCTGAACGTTGCGACGCAGGCGGCGGGCTGGGGCAGCACGTTGCCGAAGGGGCAGGGCCGCGGGGTGTCGGTGATGCACGCGTTCGGCAGTTTCTTTTCGATGGTGGCCGACGTCACTGTCGATCAGGGCGAGGTGAGGGTGAATCGCGTGGTGTGCGCCGTCGATTGCGGGATGGTGGTCAACCCGAACACGGTGGAAGCGCAGATCCAGGGCGGCATTATCTTCGCGATCACGGCGGCGCTGTACAGCGAGATCACGATCGATCGCGGCCGCGTGCAGCAGAACAACTTCACTGATTACCGGATTCTGCGCATCAACGAAACGCCGACCATCGACGTGCATATCGTGAAGAGCAGCGAAGCGCCGGGCGGCATCGGCGAGCCGGGAACGGCTGCGGCGCAGCCTGCGATCGCCAACGCGATCTATGCGGCGACGGGCAAGCGGTTGCGGCAGCTGCCTGTCGGCAACCAGTTGATGAACGCATAAGGGGCCGACGATGAAAACGACATTGAAGGCATTGGCGCTGGCTGCTGCCGTTACCGCTTCATTCGCGCTCCCCACGTTGTCTCACGCGGCCGACGATGCGCTCGTCACACGTGGAGAATATCTGGCGAAGGCGGGCGACTGTATTGCGTGTCACTCTACGCCGCACGGCAAGCCATTCACTGGCGGTCTGAAAATGATGACGCCGATGGGCGCGATCTACTCGACCAACATTACGCCTGATCCGGAGACGGGCATTGGCCAGTACAGCGAGGACGACTTCAAGCGCGCGATGCGCGAGGGCATCGCGAAGGATGGCCACAACCTGTATCCGGCGATGCCGTATCCGTCGTACGCGAAGGTCAACGACGACGACATGCACGCGCTTTACACGTACTTCATGCATGGCGTGGCGCCCATCAAGCAGGCAAACCGCGAGCCGGACATCAAGTGGCCATTGAACATGCGCTGGCCGCTGAAGTTCTGGAACATAGTCTTTCTGGAGAAAGGCGTGTACCAGGACAAGACGGGTAAGGACGTCGCGTGGAATCGCGGTGCGTATCTGATTCAGGGGCTTGGGCACTGCGGCTCGTGTCATACGCCGCGTGGCATTGCGTTCCAGGAGCAGGCACTCGATGAAAGTGGTGCTCTGTATCTGTCGGGCAGCCCGATCGACAACTGGTTCGCGTCGAATCTGACGGGTGAGCACAACGTTGGTCTGGGCCGCTGGTCCGAGGCGGATGTTGCGCAGTTTTTGAAGACGGGCGCGAATCAGCATGCGTCGGCGTTTGGTTCGATGACGGATGTCATCAACAACAGCACGCAGGCGCTGACGGATGTCGATGTTACTGCGATGTCGCGGTATCTGAAGTCGTTGCCGGCGGCGGGCGGCTCAGGCGGCCCGGCTTATGCGTATGACGCGAAGGCGACTAAGGTGTCGCTGACGCGGCCTGCTAATGACGCCGGTGCGCGGGTTTATACGGCGTTCTGCATGCATTGTCATGGGGTGGATGGGCGTGGGTTTGCGCCTATGCTGGCGCCGCTGGCGGGGAATCCTAATGTGCTGGAGAAGAATGCTTCTTCGTTGATCAATGTCACGCTTAATGGCACTGGCGATCTTGTGATTGGTGGGGTTCCTGCTGCTTATCCTATGCCCAAGTATGGGCCTGTGCTGAATGATCAGCAGATCGCTGATGTGCTTACTTTTATTCGGGCTGGATGGAATAATGGGGCGCCAGGTGTTGGCGTGGGGGATGTGGCTAAGGTTAGGAAAGCTACGCAGTAAGGTTTTTGTCTGCGGACGCTGGGTGGTCGGTTTGTCTTTGCGCTGGCATTCGCGTTGTGCCTTCGTGGCTTATGCGTTGCCGTTCGGCCGGTTTGCCTTTGCGTTGGCATCCGCGCTTTGCCTTCGTGCTTCAAGCGTCGCCCCTGTGCGGGGCGGCACCTACTTTTCTTTGCCGCCGCAAAGAAAAGTAGGCAAAAGAAAGCGGCTCACACCGCCAGTTCCTGTATTTGCCTGAGGGCCCCCAAACGGTCTTACGCTTCACACGGCGGCGTCTTTGTTTGCGTACGTTGCCAACGCTTCGAATGAACGCCTCACCCGCTTCGGATACCCGTACTCGGGCAGGCGTCAGCGAATGGTATGTGCCGCCCAGGTGGCAAACTGTGTGTAGGTTGTCGCGGCGTACACGCTAGCGCTCTTACAAGGTGGAACGCGTGCGCTATCGGGTCCGAAGTGAGGCGTGTGTGGCACTACGGCCTACACACAGTTTGCCACCTGGGCGGCAGTGGAATATCCGGCACGGCACGCTGCAACGCGGGTGCTTGAAGCGGGTGATGCGCCTCTTGGAGCGTTGGCAACGTACATGGGTCACGTGATTGCCGTGTGAAGCGTATGACCCTTTGGGGGCCCTCAGGCAGAAACTAGAACTGGCGGTGTGAGCCGCTTTCTTTTGCCTACTTTTCTTTGCGGCGGCAAAGAAAAGTAGGTGCCGCCCCGCACAGGGGCGACGCGTGAAGCACGAAGGCATAGCGCGGATGCCAGCGAAAAACCAAAACCACCGCCCAGCAGTCGCAGACAAAAACCACTAACGCTGCTGCGCGATCTTCTGCCTACGCTCCAACACGCGGGCATACCACGTAAGTGGAAAACACATCGCAAAGTACAGCAGTGCGACCATGCCATAAATGGGAAACGGCCTGAACGCTGCATTAGTAATCATGGTCCCCGTCTTGGTGAGTTCGGTGAACCCGATAATAGAAGTCAGAGCCGTGCTCTTAACAACCTGCACAAGAAACCCAACAGTCGGCGCAACAGCAATCTTCAAGGCTTGCGGCCAGACAATAAACCGCAACTGCTGAGAAAAAGTCATCCCGAGACTCGCGCCTGCGGCCCACTGCCCACGAGGCACCGCTTCGACACAGCCACGCCAGATATCCGCAAGATACGCACTCGTATAAAGCGTCAAAGTAACAGTAGCCGCGACCCAGGGCGACACATCAACCCCCATCAACGGCAAGCCAAAAAACGCGAGGAAAAGCTGCATCAGCAACGGCGTGCCCTGAAACAACTCCACATAAAGCACGACAACACGCCTGAGCCAGGGCAAAGGAGACACGCGCATGGCGAGCAACACCAACCCAACAACCCCGCCCCCAACAAACGCAATCAACGACAACAACACCGTCCACCGCGCCGCGAGCAGCAGATTGCGCGCAATATCCCAAAGCGTAAATTCGATCATGACGAGCGCTCCGTCGTCGATGCGGTGCGTGCGCCGCGAATGGCGAAGAGCGTGCGCAACAACCCGCGCGGAGCATCAGAAGACCGCGCTGCACGTCCCGCGAAAAGGCCCTTGCCGAGCCGGTTCAGCACTTGCCGCAACACAACCGACAGCACCAGATACGTCGCGGTAATAATCAAGTACGCCTCGAACGAACGGAAGTTGCGCGACTGGATATAGTTCGCCGCGTAAGTCAGATCGGGCACCGAGATCTGCGACACGACCGCCGAGCCAAGCATCACGATCAACACCTGGCTCAACAACGCCGGAAACACATTGGCCACCGCCTGCGGCAACACGACATGTCGGAACACCTGCCGCTGCTGAAGCCCAAGCGCCTGCGCCGCCTGAATCTGTCCACGCGGAATCGAGTCAATGCCGGCGCGCACGATTTCGATTGCGTATGCACCGAGGTTGACCGTCATCGCGAATATGGCGGCCTGGATTTCGTCGATATGAATGCCGAGGCTGGGCAGCCCGAAGAACACGAAGAACAACTGCACCAGAAACGGCGTGTTGCGGATCACCTCGACATACGCCGCGATCAGCCCGCGTGCCCATTTCGGCCCGGACGAGGCCACCACCGCGCCACCAATGCCGACCAGCCCACCCAGCACCGTCGATACGGCCGTCAGCCCGAGCGTCACGCCGACGCCACTCACGAGCATCCCCGCATACATGTCGAAACTGCTGAAATCGAACGTATAACTCATCGCATGCGGCTCATCGTGACATCGGCTGATCGAAAGAAAGACTTAGAGGTTTTCCGGCAGCGGCGCGCGCAGCCACTTCTGCGAAATCGCGTTCATCGTGCCGTCCTTGCGGGAACGTGCGATGGTCTCGTCGACTTTCTTCAAGAGGCGCGGCTCGTTCTTGTTCAGGCCGACGTGGTCGGGCGAACTGAACAGCGAGAACTTCTGCTCCGGGTCATTGGCGGGATGGCGCGCGAGTATCGTCGCGCCCACATCGTTACCGACGACCATCAACTGTACCTGACCAGAAAGAAATGCAGAAATAGCGCCGTTCGGATCGTCGAAACGTTTGATGTTCGCCGACGGCGGCGCGATCTTCGTCACGCTCAGGTCCTCCAGCGTGCCGCGCGCAACCGAAATGCTCTTGCCCGCGAGATCGTTCGCGTCCTTCACCTTCAGCGACTTCGGTCCGAACACGGCGAGGTAGTAGGGCGCGTAAGGCTGCGAGAAGTCGATTACCTTCTCGCGCTCGGGCGTCTGGCCGACGGAGAGCAGCATGTCCGCCTTGTGGTCGGCGAGATAGGCCATGCGGTTGTCGCCCGTCACGGCCACCAGCTCCACCTTGACGCCAAGCGACTTGCCGATCAGGTTCGCGACGTCGATGTCATAGCCTTGCGGCTTCATGTCCGGGCCAATCGAGCCGAACGGCGGATAGTCCATGAACACGCCGACGCGCACGACGCCCGCCTTCGTGATCGTGTCGAGCGCGTCCGCATGCGCGAGCGGCGCGAACGCCGACAGCGCGGCGCCCGCGAAGGCGAGCGAGGCGAACGCATGGCTGAAGCGGCGGCGAAGGAGAGCGGCGGTGGTCATCGGTGCGTCCTTTTTGAATGTTGAGACAATGGTGAAAGCCACTCTAGGTATGCAAAAAACCTGGAACAACCGAAATCTGCGCATGGAAGCCATGCATTACGCTCATGCCGTAAGGGTTCTCCCGGCAACGATCGCGCATGAGCCTAACGCATGGCGGCAGGATCCGGGGAATTTTGGATCGCGTATGCTTTGGGATTGTCACGCGTGTGTCCGCGCAACCAGGCGGCACGCGCGATGAATTTTCCTGATGCGATCCACCCTCATGCGACGACTTCCGCCCCTGAACGCTTTGCAGATCTTCGAGACCGTGGCGCGCCATCGCAGCTTCACGCGCGCGGCGGAGCATCTGTGCCTGACACAAGGTGCCGTGAGCCGGCAGATTCTCGCGCTCGAGGACTACTATCAGTTCCCGCTCTTCAAGCGCCACGCGAAAGGCCTGACGCTGACGGCGGAAGGCGAACTGCTGCTGCCCGCCGTCAAGGAGAGCTTTGCGCGCATCGAAGAGATTTCGCTGCGCCTCACGCGCCAGCGCACCGATCTCGCGCTCAAAGTGCCGACCTGCGTGATGCGCTGGATACTGCCCAAAATCATGCAGTTCCAGGCCGAGTATCCCGACTTGCATGTGCAGATCACGACGACCTGGCAGCACGACGTCGACTTCCAGGTCGAACCATTCGATGCCGCGATCGTCTACGGCACGTCAGCGGGCGCGGACGTGCAGGCGGTGCCGCTCTTCGAGGAGCGCCTCACGCCCGTCTGCGCGCCCCAGTTGCTGCACGACAAGCCGCTTGGCAAGGCCGCCGATCTCTCGCGCCACACGCTGCTGCACCCGACGCGCGATCATCGCGACTGGAAAATGTGGCTCGAATACGTGGATGTACGCGATGTCGACGCGAACCACGGTCCGAGCTTCGATACGCTCGATCTCGCCACGAACGCGGCGCTACAAGGCTTCGGCGTGGCGATCAGCGATCTCGCGCTGATCGACGAGGACGTGGCCGCGCAACGGCTCGTGCGGCCGTTCGACACCGTGCTCACGACGGGCGCGCGCTACTACTTCGTGTACCCGGACAGCGTCGCGCATCAGCAGAAGGTCAATCTGTTTCGCGACTGGATCGACCGGCACTGGGCGCAGTGAGCGGCGCTCAGGGCGCGAACGAGAGAAACAGATACGCGGCGAACAGCGACAGGTGCACGGCGCCTTGCAGGATCGTCGTGCGCCCGGTGCCGAGCGTCAGCGTGCTGATCAGAAGCGTCAGGATGAGCAGCACCGTGTCCTTACCGTCGATGCCGAGCACCAGCGGGCGGCCCGTCCAGATGAACACCAGCGCGACCGTGGGGATGGTCAAGCCGATGCTCGCGAGCGCCGAGCCGAGCGCGAGGTTGAGGCTGGTCTGCAGACGGTCGGCGCGTGCCGCGCGCACGGCGGCGAGGCCTTCGGGCAGCAGCACGAGCGCCGCGATCACGATACCGACCACGGCTTCTGGCGCGCCCGCTTCGAGCACCGCGCGCTCGACGACGGGCGATAGCACCTTGGCTAGCAGCACGACGGCGACGAGACTCACCACCAGTAACACGCCGCTCGTCAGCGCGACGCGCGAACTGGGCGGGGCGGCGTGCGCGTCTTCGTTGGCGGCATGGGCTTCGGTGAGAAAGTAGTCGCGGTGACGCACGGTCTGCACAAACACGAACACGCCGTACAGCACCAGCGACGACACCCCCGCGAACGCCAGCTGCGAATCGCTGAGCGCCGGGCCGAGTTTGATGCTCGTGTAGTTGGGCATCACCAGCGACAGCACGGACAGCGACGCGAGCACGGCCAGCGCCGCGCTCGCGCCGCGAATCTGGAAGTCCTGCTCGCGATGGCGCAATCCGCCCACCAGCAGGCAGATCCCGACGATCCCGTTGCACACGATCATGACGGCGGCGAAAACGGTGTCGCGCGCCAGCCCCGCCTTTTCCGGCCCGGCCGACAGCATCACCGATACGATCAGCGCTACTTCGATCACCGTCACGGCCACGGCCAGCACCAGCGTGCCGAACGGCTCGCCGACGCGATGCGCGACCACTTCCGCGTGATGCACGCCCGCGAACACCGAGCCCGCCAGCGCGAGCGCGGCGAGGGCCGTCAGCAGGCCGTTGCCGGGCAGCGCGTAGGCGGCGCCCAGCACGATCCACGCGATGAAGGGCGCTGCGACCGTCCAGCGGGGCAATATGGGCGATGTCGATGCCATGTGTTCAGTCCGTCTGTTGTTGGTGTGTAGTTCGCGACAGGACGCCGCTACATCGGCTGACGGGCGGCTCGCATAGCCGTGAGATTAAACCAGCCTGCCAGGCCGGCGGTGTGACGGAACCACAAAAATGCGCGCTGCAAAGAAAAACACCGCTCTTCGCGACGAAGAGCGGTGCGTTCTGCAATCGGGCGCCCGCATGCGGGCGCCATCAGGCGATGCGAGGTTTACTGGCCGACCGGGCGGATCGTCAGCGCGTTCTTCACCGAAGTCACGCCTGCCACGCCTTGCGCGACTTCCGTCGCCTTGTCGACTTGCGGCTGCTCCGGCACCGAGCCCTGCAGCGTCACAGCACCGCTACGTGCGCGAACCGTGATATTGGAAACGCTGAGGTCCTTTGCCTTCGCCAGTGCGCCGCGAACCTTGCGCGACAGCGCGCGGTCAGCCGACTTGGCTGCCTTGGCGGTCTGCTTGGCGCTCGGCTGAGCGGTCATGTCAGCATCGCTTGCCTGCGCGTATGCGTTGATCGACGCGAGCACCACGAGTGCGCCAGCTGCCATCTTGATTGCCTGAATCGCCTTCATTCACTTTCTCCTGTTGTCATGATTTGCGACGGTGTCGCGCCTGAAACGCGCCCGGCAAGCGGACGCTTCACGCGTGATACCACTGCACTACCACTTCTTTTGCTTCGGGATGAAAACGGTTGCGGGTTGTCCATTCGCCGCACGGCTGGCCGACCGGACGGGCCTGCCCGAGTCGCCGATGCGGCTAGCCGGACAGTAACGATACCTCAATTGGTTCCATGGTGAAGATGAGGGTCGTCCGGATGCGGCATTGCTACAACGGATCGATGCCGCTGGTGCCATTCGACTTGCGCCGTGCATCGAACCGCGCCGCGCGTCATCATGCTGCAAACTGCGTGGCTCACGCGGACGACGGCATCTAATCCCGGCGCTTCATCGCATGACGAAGACGACGCTTTCCCTCGTTCCTCTACACCGCAACGATCTACCCATCGATACGGTTGACCTCGCGCGCTTCCTGTTGGGTAAATACCTGGTCCGTGACCAGGCCCAAGGGCGGGTTGCGGGGCGGATCGTCGAGACGGAGGCGTATCCCGTCGGGGATTCGACCAATCATGCGTATCCGGGGCGGCGCGCGTACAACGGCTCGATGTTCCTCGAACACGGCCATGCTTATGTTCGGCTCACCTACGGCATCTACAACGTGATCAACGTGGTCAGCGAGCCCGATGGCACGGGCGCCGCCGTATTGATTCGCGCGCTGCAGCCGGTGGAGGGCATCGAATGGATGCTGGCGCGCCGGCCGGACGCGAAGCTGCGCGATCTCGCGCGCGGCCCGGGGCGGCTGGCGCTCGCGCTCGGCATCGATCTCAGCTTCGACGGTGCCGACCTTTGCACCGGGCACGGGCTATGGCTAGGCGCGACGGGCAAGGCGCGCACGCCGGTCGCGGTGACGACGCGTATTGGCATCGCGCGGGAGATGCATCGGCTGCTGCGCTTCTATGTGCCCGGCAGTCCGTTTGTCAGCGGGCCACGTAAGCTGCTGTCGGCTGAGGCTCTGCCGCCCGGTGAGGGGGCGCCGTCCACGTAACGTTGCATGCTGACCTGAGTCCTGGGCAGCGCGTCCAACCCGTCCATACGTGTGGCATCCATCGCGTTTGCCACATAGTGAGATACGCCGATCCACCCCGACATTATTACGTCTTACCACGCTCCAGTTGACATCCGGCTTGCACAGCGACCGGACTCTTTCATTCAGCGCAATTAAGTATCTCCGGAATAGGGGTTTTCCCTTGGTGTGCCGATGGCTACACTGATCTCACTGGCTTCACACACGGTTGTGTGAAGCGGCTGACAAAACAACTTTCGGAGGTAGTTATCATGAAATCGCTCATCAAGGCTGCTGTCATCGCTGCTGTTCTCGCTGTCCCCGCAGTCTCGTTCGCCCAGTCGAACCAGCCCGTGACCCGCGCGCAAGTCCGCGCCGAACTGGTCCAGCTGGAAAAGGCAGGCTACAACCCGGCAACGGCTGTCGATTCGACCTATCCGGCCGACATCCAGGCTGCCGAAGCCCGCGTTCAGGCGCAAAACGGTGCAGTAGCGCAAGCGCCTGTCGCCGATACCGGCTACGGCGCATCGACGAACGGTTCGTCGCAATCGGGCGCGGCCAAGACGCTGAACCCGGCGCAAGACGTCTACTTCGGTCATTGATTCCGGAGTACAAGCCGGGCCGCAGTGTTCACGGTCCGGCGCGCGCGCCTTCGATGCAGGTATGAAGCGCGCAACCAGAATATGAACGGCGGCGCGGCCTGGACCGGAGAAGGTCGCCGCACCGTCGTCAAGGAAAGCATGAACCTCCGCCGCCGAAAGGTGGCTTAGCCCAACCTCGCGGATTGGGCTTTTTTTGTTGGCTTGCGCGGCAGGCGTAGCAGGGCGCGCCGCGGTCGCAGCGGCGAAAATGACATCGCAGCGGCGCGACGCTCAGCTGCTATGGATGTAGTGTTCGAGCTGCTGGATGGTGAACTGCTGCTCGGCGATGATGGTTTTCACGAGGTCGCCGATCGACACCATGCCGATCAACTGTTCGTTGTCCAGGACCGGCAGGTGACGCATGCGGCGCTCCGTCATCAACGCCATGCATTCGTCCGTGGTCTGGTCCGGGCGCACGAAGCGCACGGCGCTGCTCATGATGTCGCGCACGGGCGTCGTCTTCGACGAGCGGTCCATCAGCACGATCTTGCGCGCATAGTCGCGTTCGGTGACGATCCCCGCGATCGACCCGTTTTCCTTGACGATCAATGCACCGATCTGTTTGTCGGCCATCAGCTTGATGGCGTTGTAGACGGAATCGGATGCCTCGATCGTGTAGACCTCCTGGGTCGGCTTCGATTTGAGGACTTGTGCAACGCTAGTCATGGAGCGGCTCCGTTTGCAGTGCAGCACGCCTGGCCACGGCGCGCTGGGGTGAAGGAGAGGCACGTCAAGCGCAGAACAGGCGCCAATCAAGTATAGACGTCGACACCGCGCGCGGCGACGCTCGCTTCGCCTGGTTTCGTGGGGACCATCACGCATGTCATGCGATTTGCGGAAATGAGCAGGCTGCGTTTCTCGTCGTGCCTACGCGCAGTGATGCACCGCGATGGTCCGGATTGCCGGCCGCGCACCAGCACGGAGCGACTGCCAGGTACAATTCGGCGTTTAGCGGTAAACTCCGCTTCTGTACTTTATCCCCGGTAGCTCACGGGTTCATGTCCGCAATTCCGCTAACGCCATGCCCATGTCTCACGATCCGTTGCTCGCTGACGGCGCAATCACCGGCGAATGCGTCACGCTCGACGCTTGCGCCACGCTTCCCACCCGCTACGGCACCTTCGAATCCTATGTGTTCCGCGTGAACGACTCGGGCGCCGAGCACTTCGCGCTCGTAATGGGCGATGTCGAGAATCAACCATCGGTGCTCACGCGCCTGCATTCGGAGTGTCTGACGGGCGACGTGCTCGGTTCATACCGTTGCGACTGCGGCGAACAACTGGATCTCGCGCTGCGCTACATCGCGGCGGAGGGTTGTGGCGTGCTGCTGTATCTGCGTGGTCACGAAGGGCGCGGCATCGGCCTGTCGAACAAGATCCGCGCGTATGCGCTGCAGCAGCAGGGCCGCGACACCGTCGAGGCGAATCTCGATCTCGGCCTGCCCGACGATTCGCGCGAGTATGATTCGGCGGCAGCCATTCTGCGCCTGCTGAAGGTGACGTCGGTGCGTCTGATGAGCAACAACCCGAAGAAGTTCGACTCGCTGTCGAAGCACGGCATCCCCGTTTGCGAACGTGTCGCACTCGCCATTCCGATGCGCGAAGAGAACGAGCGCTATATCCGCACCAAGCAGGTGAAATTCGGGCATTACTTCGAAGAGAACGAGTGACGTCTGTCGCCCGGACTCACTGAACACTGTGAGCAATGTGCAATGGCCTCGCGAGAACGCGAGGCCATTTGCTTTACGGCGTCAGAAGATCATGAAGTCGTCGTTGCTGTCGGGGATCGCGCTCAGCAGTCGCTCCAGTCGATGCCAGCCAAACTGCGCGGCGAGTGTTGTCGCAAGCCTGTATAGCGTTCTCGTCGGGTCTGGAGGGCGCGCGTGACGATGCTCGATCGTGCGTATCAAAGGGCAGTAATGCATGCGATGCCTCCCGTCACGCGTTGATCGTCGACACGAGCGCCGCAATAACGTCGCGTAATTCAGTCGTGCCGAAGCGCCGCCCGGTGCCCGCTTCGACATCGATTCGCCCCGTGTTCTGCGCGTCGTACAGATCGGTGATGAGCTTCGCGTGATTCGCGTTGAGGCCCGCGCGCAGCAGCGTCGCCGTCCATTCGTCGCGCGGCAGCGCGCGCGCAACGATATCGCGTCCACTTGCATCGCCGAGCGCGCGTGCTACATCGTTTGCGTCGTAACGGCGCGGACCTTCCACGCTCACGATTCGAACGCCCGCTTCATCGAACCCGTCGATCAGCAAGCGCGCGGCAACGATGCCGACGTCATGCGCGGACACCGTCGGAAACGACCTGTCGAGAGGGTGATGCAGACTCGGCAGCCGGCCCGTTGCGAGCGCGACAGGCACCACGCGCGCCCAGTTCTGCACGTGTTCCGCCGAACGCAGCAGCGTGAGGCGCGGCGCAGCCTCTCTGAACGCCGCTTCGAGATGATGAAACAGCATCGTGATACCTGTGTCTGCATCGAGTTCTGCGCCATAGTCCGACAGCGCGACGACATGCAGATGCGGATGCGCGCGCAGCGCACGCGCGGCCGTATCGATCATGCGACGCATCGCGTCTGCGGGGTCCGGGTCTCGATGCGGCAATGGACACAGCATCTGCACGGCGTGAGCGCCGTCGAGCGCGCGGTGAATCGATGCTTCGTCGTTGAGATCGCCGGTCACGACTTCGCAGCCGATGCGCGTCAGCGTTTCCTGCTGCGCCGGGCTTCGTACGACGGCACGCACGGCGTGCCCCTCATGTCTGAGCGCCGCCGCTGCCGAACGTCCTACCTTGCCCGTTGCGCCAAAAATCACATACATCGTCTATCTCCACTGGTTCCGTGTGAGTCAAGCGTACGTGGCGGCACGTTCGGAAACGCGCATGGAAGGATGACGGGCAGCAGATCCGGATGACGATCTGCGCGTGGCAAGCCGTGCCTCGGAGCAAAGGCCAGCACGCAAGCGCAAAACGCAGCACAATGCGGCAATCAGACGATGGAACGAGGTGCAAGCGATGAATGCTGTCCACCCTGCGTTGGTGCCGCACTCCGGCGGGCGCGCGAGCCTGCTGTCGAGCGCGTCGCTCGGCTGGTCGGGTTTTGGCGCGGAAATGCTCGGGATCGCGGCGGGCGCGCATCGCATTCCGGCGATCGAGCATCATCGCGTCGGCGTGCATGTTGGCGCGCCCGTGCGAGCGGTCTGCCGATGCAACGGTCAGCGCGCGGCGCGCATCCAGGCGCACGGCGATGCCGACGTGATTCCAGCGGGCCTCGACGGCGAATGGTCCGACGATGACAGCTGCACGATTCTACGCATCTGGTTCGCCGAAGATTTCGTGCGCAATACCTTCGATCAGCTCGGCCTGCGCGCCACCGATGCGCAGATCCGCCCGCAGTTCCAGTTGCGCGACGCGCGTTTTCAGCATCTGGCGTGGGCGATGCGCGCGGAACTCGAAGCCGAGGACGCATCCGATCCGCTCTATGCCGAAAGCCTGTGCACCGCGATGATCGTACGGCTCGCGGGCGCTTCGATTTCATACGACGACAAAAGACGCACGCTGTCGCCGCGCGCGGCGGCGCGCGTGATCGACTATATCGAGGCGCATCTCGACGAACGCCTGACGCTGAGCGAACTGGCCGCGCTCGTCGAGCTGAGCGTGCCGCATTTCAAGGTGCTGTTTCGCGAGACGATGGGCGTGCCTGTGCATCGGCATGTCGTGCAGCGGCGCGTCGAACGCGCAAAGGTGTTGTTGTTGCAGGGCCGGCTGAGCGCGAGCCAGGTCGCGCTCGAAGTCGGCTTCTCGCATCAGAGCCACATGGCGCACTGGATGAAGCGGCTGCTCGGTGTGACGCCACGCGATATCGCGCGCAACGATGCTCTGCGGCTGATCGTTAGGCGCTAACGTTCGTCAGCTTTTGACGCGGGCAGAAGCGGGATCGTAGGGCGCTGTCAGATGCAGCGTCGCGGGCAGCAGATCGCCGGCGACATCGATCTGATAGCGGCCGTTCGTGAGCCAGGCCTGGTCGAGCGCGGCGCCGTCGTCGCGCTTCACATAGCCCATCGCGACGGGACAGCCGAGCGTATGCCCGAACGCCGCCGAACTCACGAAGCCGACCGCCTTGCCATCGCGCAGGATTGCTTCGCCGCCCCATAGCATGCGATCGCTCGCGCCATCGGCGGTGAACACGACGAGGCGTCGCTGCAGCGGCTCATCGCGCAGCCTCACGAGTGCATCGCGGCCGATGAACGGCATGTCCTTGTCGAGCTTGCACGCGAACGCGAGGCCCGCTTCGAACGGATTGGTATCCGGCGACAGCTCGCGTCCCCACGCGCGATAACCTTTTTCGATCCGCAGCGACTCGAGCGCGTAATACCCCGCGTTTTTAAGGCCAAAATGCTTGCCCGCCGCATGCAGCGTTTCGTAGACGCCGACTGCGAACTCGACGGGCACATACAGTTCCCAGCCCAGTTCGCCGACATACGAGATGCGCGTCGCGCGCACCGTTGCGTAGCCGATATCCACTTCGCGGCTCTGTCCGAACGCAAAGCCCTCGTTGCTCCAGTCGGTCTTCGACACGCTCGCGAGCAGATCGCGAGCACGCGGCCCCATCACGGCGAGCACCGCGTACTGGCTCGTCACGTCGACGAGCATGCAATGGCTATCGTGTGGAATGCGCTTGTCGAGTGTGTCGAAATCGCGCGTGGTTTGCGCGGAGCCCGTGACGAGCAGGTATTGATCGTCGGCGAGGCGTGTGAGCGTGAAGTCCGACTCGTAGCCGCCGCGCTCGTTGAGCATGCCCGTATAGACGGCCGTGCCAACGGGCACGGCGACATCGTTCGCGACGATCCGTTGCAACACCGCTTCCGCGTCACGTCCCTTGACGAGAAACTTGGAGAACGACGTCATATCGAACAGCGCGACGCCTTCGCGGCACGCGCGATGTTCTTCGCCGCTCCACGGCAGCCAGTTCTGCTGGCCGAACGCATACTCGATGCGTGCCTCTTCTAACGAAGGCGCGAAGAAATTCGGACGCTCCCAACCCATCTTGCTGCCGAAGCACGCGCCTTCGTCGCGCAGCAGCGCATAGAGCGGCGAGCGGCGGAAGGGCCGCGCGCTATCGAGTTCGCGGTTCGGCCAGGGCATCGCGTAGTGCAGGCCGAGCGTTTCCTTCACGCGGTCGTGCAGCCAGGTATCGTTGCCGTTGAAGCGCGCGAAGCGGCGAATGTCCACAGGCCACAGGTCCATCGTCGGTTCGCCCTCGACGATCCACTCGGCGAGCGCCATGCCCGCGCCACCCGCCGACGCATTGCCCATCGAGTTGAAGCCCGCGCCGACATAGAAGTTGCGCAGCTCGGGCGCTTCGCCCAGCATGAAGTTGTTGTCGGGCGTGAACGACTCGGGGCCGTTGTAGAACTGGCGCACCTGCGCTGTCTCCAGCGCGGGCACGCGTTGCAGCGCGTTCTCCATCAGGATCTGGAATTGATCCCAGTCGTCGGGAAGCAGCTGGAACTCGAAGTTCTCGGGAATGCCGTTCATGCCCCACGGTTTCGCGTCCGGTTCGAAGCCGCCCATCACGAGCCCGCCCACTTCTTCCTTGAAGTAGATGTATCCGTCCGGGTCGCGCATCACGGGCAGGTCGGGATGCACGCCCGCAATACGCTCCGTGACGATGTAGTAATGCTCGGCCGAATGCAGCGGCACCGTGACGCCGCACAGACGGCCGACGCTCTTTGCCCATTGCCCCGCGCAATTGACGACGAGTTGTGCATCGATCGCGCCTTCGTTGCCTTCCTTGTCGCGCCACGCGACGCCGCTCGCTTCGCGGCCCTTCGATACAGCCCGGGTGTGGATCGCAGTAACACGCGTGTTCTCGACGATGCGCGCGCCACGCCGACGTGCGCCGCGTGCGAGCGCCTGCGTCAGATCGGTCGGATTCGCTTTGCCGTCGCCGGGCAGCCAGACTGCGCCGTGCAGGTCGTCGGTGCGCATGGGCGGCCATAGTTCGCCGGCTTCCTTCGGGCCGATCACCTCGCAGCTCACGCCATAGGCGCGCGCGACGGCCGCCGTGCGCTTGAGTTGCGTCATGCGTTCGGCCGTGCGCGCGACCGACAGCGAGCCGCATTGCTTCCAGCCCGTCGCCAGACCCGTGTCGGCTTCGAGTTCGGCGTAGAGCGCCGTCGAGTAGCGGATCAGCTTCGTCATGCTCTCCTGCGCGCGCAACTGGCCGACGAGACCGGCCGCGTGCCATGTCGTGCCGCATGACAACTGGCCCTGTTCGAGCAGCACGACATCCGTCCATCCGAGCTTCGTGAGGTGATACGCGACCGAGCATCCGATGATGCCGCCGCCGATGATGACGACGCGCGCCTGCGTCGGAAGGTGGGTTGACATGAGGGGAGGCCCGCGGAAGAGTGTGGAAATGAGTGGAAGTATGTGGGAATTAGCTGCTGCGTACTTTGCCGCAAAAATCCCCGAAATGCAACGTTGCCCGACAACTATGCGGTCGCGGGCGGTGAGGATGAATGTGGAATTGCATGGATTCGTATTGGAGCCGGGCGGACAGGTTTGCTAGACTGGCGCCAATTTCCAGATCCCGCCAACGATGTTCGCCACTCACCGACAGAACGAGATCCTGCGGCTCGTCCGCGCGCAACAGACCTGCACGATCACCGATCTGGCCAACACCTTCGCGGTATCCGACGAAACGATCCGGCGCGATCTCAAGCCGCTCGTGGCCGAGGGACTGCTCGTCAAGGTGCATGGCGGCATCATGCTGCCTGCGCAACTGGACGAACCGCCGTTCAGGCGTCGCATGGTGGAACAGCGCGACGCGAAGCGCGCGATCGCAGCGCGCGTCGCGCAACTGATCGGCGATGGCGATTCGCTGATGCTCGACGGCGGCACGACTTGCGTCCACATCGCGCAGGCGCTCGAGTCGCACGCGCGTCTCACGGTCGTGACCAATTCGGCCGAGGTCGCACGGCTGCTCGCGCCGCGCAACGAGAACCGCGTGCTGATGGCGGGCGGCGAGCTGCGCGCGGACGATTCGTCGGCCGTCGGCGAAAGCGCGCTCGCGTTCTTCCGGCAATTCCATGTGCGCCACGCGATCGTGTCGGTGACGGCCATCGACGCGAAAGGGCGCTTCATGGACGCCCAACCCGCCGACGCCGCGCTCGCGCGCGCGGCGTTCTCGCAAGCCGAGCGCCGCATCGTCGCCGCCGATCACACGAAGTTCGGGCATAGCGCGCTGGTGCATGTGTTCGGCGCGGATGGCCTCGACATCCTGGTCACGGATGCGGCGCCGGCAGCGGGACTGTCCAAGGTGCTGGCGGCCGCCGGTGTCGACGTGATCTGCGCGTCGCCCGCTACGGACGATACAAATGAGGAAGTCGTCTAATCGCGAGTTGAAGACTTGCGTCGCCCGCCATGGATGGCGCAGGGCGATGCAAGGCCGCACCGTCCGAAGTGCGGCCCTCGCGAGATTGCTCGCAACCCTAAAGTGCAGTGCGGCAAAAGCCGCTAACCGAATTGAGTGCAGTGCCTTTGACGGCCTATAGCGCATATGGCACCGATAAGTCCGTTATCGGTATCATCGGGCCGATTTAACGAAATGACTGCGTTGCCACATAAAAATGGCAAGATTAATTGACTGATTCAATTCGTTCTAATAATCTTCACCCCGATTTAAATCGAATGCGTCAGCGGCGACGCTTGAATTGTTAAATCGCACGAATACTGGCACGAACTTTTATTCCAATGTGTGGAATAGGACACACAAATCGGGTGTTTATGTTGTAGCGCCTCGTGTATCGGCAGCATGATCTGTCGATCAGCTTTCAGTCGTACGCCAGTCATTTCCAGCCGCAAAAAGAAGTGCCGGGCACGTCCCGCAGGCGCGTGGCGTCATGCTCTTGCACCGTGGCGCTCAATACCGCCCGGCGGGCGATGCGGGCAGCAAAACGCAAGAAAAAAATCCGCTTGTACTGCGCGGTCAAAAGAAGTGGATTGTGCGCCTGTTTAATTGTGGCTGTTCCATTGTCGCAATGAGGTGCACAGGCATTAAAGCAATATCGGGCTATCGAGGTGTTGTCTGGCAATCTGAAGCAATTTGCCGGCATTCGGTGTAGGGCTTGAAGAACAAAGCGTATGTGGATTTGAAATTTCATATTCGCGAGTCGTCATCCCTTCATCGACGATTACCCGGTCGGACGGAAACAACGAATTAGCGTTGCGGGGTTTTATGAGAATTGCAGTTCTGGAGGAGACTCAGGCGCAAGCCGACTTTGTGTGCAGGATCTTGTCGGCTGCGGGACACACATGTCATGCATTCGATGACGGCCGGGCACTCGTCGGACAGTTACGCAGCCAGCCATTCGATCTGCTCGTGCTGGATCGCCATACGCCGGGATTGTCGGGTGACGAGGTGCTGCGCTGGATCCGTCAGAATCTCACGGAGCATTTGCCCGTGCTGTTCATGACCCGCGCGAGCGATGCCGCGCATCGCGACATCGACGCCGACGATCATCTCGTCAAGCCGGTGAGCGCAGCGGCGCTGCTGGCGCGTGTCGGCGTGCTGTTGCGCGGCGCGTTTCATCGCGAGCCCATGGCCGAGAAGGAAGTGTTCGGCGAGTATGAATTCGAGCCGGGTGCGAAGCGCGTGCATGTGCGTGGCAATGCCGTCACGCTGACGCACAAGGAGTTCGAGCTCGCGCTGCTGTTGTTCAAGCATCTGAGCCGGCCGCTGTCGCGCTCGCATATCCTCGACGCGATCTGGAAGCAGGCTGCCGCGATTCCGTCGCGCACGATGGACACGCACGTGTCGATGCTGCGCTCGAAGCTCGGTCTGCGGCCCGAGAACGGTTATCGTCTGATGCCGATTTACGGCTATGGCTACCGGCTTGAACGGATCGAGAAGGGCGACGCCTGAGAAGGCGTCGAAACTGCCGTTTAAAACGGCATTGATGGCGCGCTAGACCGTCTGGCCTGCGCCGCCTTCCGGTTGCGCTTCCTTGCAGGCGGACAGTTCGTCGGGCCACGTGTTTTCGAACACGCACGCGCTGAGCGGCTTGCGCGTCGCCCAGCCTTCCGATTCGAGCATCGGCTCGGGATAGAACCGCTCCACATGCCCGAGGCACAGCAGCGCGACGGGCCGCGCGCCTGGCGGCATGCCGAGCATCGCGCGCACTTCGTCGGCGTCGAACAGCGACACCCAGCCCATGCCGAGACCTTCCGCGCGCGCGGCAAGCCACATGTTCTGGATCGCGCACGCAACCGACGCGAGATCCATCTCCGGCAGTGTGCGCCGTCCGAAGACATGTTTCTCGCGACCGTCCATCAGCGCCATCACCAGAAGCTCGCCGCACTCGAGCATGCCTTCCACCTTGAGCTTCATGAACTCGTCGCGGCGCTTGCCGAGCGCGTCCGCGGTCAACAGCCTTTCGCGGTCGACGGCGGCATGCAGTTGCGTGCGCAGCGCGGGATCGGTGATGCGCCCGATCCGCCACGGCTGCATATAGCCGACGCTCGGCGCGTGATGCGCGGCGTCGATGAGACGCGCCAGCACGGCGGGATCGACGGGCGCGGGCACGAAGTGGCGCATGTCGCGCCGTTCGTAGATCGCGCGGTAAACGGCGGCGCGCTCGGCGTCGTCAAAAGGCTCGGCCATGGAAGAGGGCAGCCGCGAAGGCTGGATTGGACGGCCAGTAGCCGTGCATGTAAGTGGCGACGATCGAACCCCGGCGATAGATCGCTTCGCCGGGTGCGTCGGACTGGGCGCGCGTCGCATGGCCGACGGGGGCGAGCGGCGTGCTCACGCGCGAATAGTGGAACGTGTGGCCCGTCAGCATGCCGTGCACGCCGTCGTCCATCTGCTGCATGCCGAGCGCCGTAAAGCGCGTTTGCATGGCCGCGCTGCCTGGCAGCAGGCCGAGCATCGGCGTGGTGACGCCTTGCGTGTCGGTGACGCTGTCGAGCAGGTAAAGCATGCCGCCGCATTCCGCGACGATGGTTTTGCCGGCTGTCGCATGCGCGCGGATCGATGCCGCAGCGCGCGCGTTGGCCGCAAGCGCGTTTGCGTGCAACTCGGGATAGCCGCCGGGCAGATAGAGCGCGTTTGCATCGTCGGGAACGGCTTCATCTGCGAGCGGCGAGAAATATGTGAGACGCGCGCCGAGCGCTTCGAGCAGTTGCACGTTCGCCGGATAGATGAACGAGAACGCGGCGTCGCGCGCAATCGCGATGCGCATGCCGTCGAGCAGGCGCGGCAACGGCGCTGTGTCGGCCTCGTCTTCGAACGTGACGGCAGGCGGCAACTGCGCGAGCGCGGTCGACGCGAGCGCATCTGCCGCGCGATCGAGGCGCGCATCGAGGTCGTCGATCTCCGCGGCTTGCAGCAGACCGAGATGACGATCGGGCAATTCGATCGCATCGGTGCTCGACAGATGACCGAGCATGGGCAGATCGTGCGGCAACACTTCTTCGAGCATCTGCGCGTGACGCGCCGAGCCAACGCGATTCGCGAACACGCCATGAAACGGCACGTCGTCGCGAAAGCGCGCGAGGCCGAAGGCGATCGCTCCGAAGGTCTGCGCCATCGCCTTCGCAGAAATTACGGCGGCAACGGGCACGTTGAACTTCGCCGCGAGGTCGGCGCTGCTCGGCGTGCCGTCGAACAGACCCATCACGCCTTCGATCAGAATCAGATCCGCTTCGCGCGCGGCCTGCGCGAGCAACGCACGGCACGCGCGTTCGCCGACCATCCACAGGTCGAGCGACAAAACGGGCGCGCCGCTCGCGCGCGCCAGGATCATTGGGTCCAGAAAATCCGGGCCCGTCTTGAACACGCGCACCTCACGCCCCATCCGCCGATGATGCCGCGCAAGCGCGGCCGTGACCGTCGTCTTGCCCTGGCCCGACGCCGGCGCGCTGATGAAGAGAGCGGGGCACGCGGGCATCGTTCAGAACTCCACGCCGCGTTGCGCTTTCACATGCTGCTCGCGGTACGGATGCTTGACGATGCGCATCTCGGTGACGAGATCGGCGGCGTCGATCAGCGCGTCGGGCGCGTGGCGGCCCGTGATGACGACGTGCAGCATCTCAGGCCGCGCGTTCACCACATTGAGCACTTCTTCGAGCGGAAGATATTCGTACTTCAGCACGGTATTCAACTCGTCGAGAATCACCATCTGGTATTCGCCGCTTTCGATCATGCGGCGTGCCTCGTTCCAGCCCTTGCGCGCCGTCGCCATGTCGGCCTCGCGGTCCTGCGTGTTCCAGGTGTAGCCGTCGCCCATCGTGACGAAATCGCAATTCGCCTGCGCGCCGAGAAAATCACGCTCGGACGTATGCAGCGCGCCCTTGATGAACTGCACGACGCCGAGTTTCATGCCGTGGCCGAGCACGCGCACGGCCATGCCGAACGCCGCCGTCGACTTGCCCTTGCCCGTGCCCGTGTTGACGATCAGCAGCCCCTTTTCGACGTTGGCCTGCGCCTGCTTCTTCTCGTGGCCTTCGCGGCGGCGCTGCGTCATGCGTGCATGCGATTCGGGATCGGTCTTCATCGATGTTCCTTGATTCTGGTTGTGTCGGTGGAATGAGGGTGTGCGGCAGCGCACGCGATGGCGACGGTAACGCCGTCTCGCGCCTGTTTGCGCACTAGCAGTTCGCCGCCTTGCGCCGCGAGCAGCGCGCACGGCTCGCAAACGCCGTCGATGCCGAGATGCGCGCGCACGTGCGGCGATGTGTCGATCGGTGTATCGAGCGCGGCGATCGCTGCGCGCGTGAAGGTTCGCAGCGGCAGCGCATGCCGTGCGCAGAATACGACGAGTCCCGGCTCATCGGCTTTCGTATCGATCGAGGCAACCGCGATCAGTGCCGAAAACGGCAGCGCGCCACCAAGCGCGTCGCGCACGGCGGCTTCGATCTGTTCGGCCGATACGCCGCGCCGGCAACCGATGCCCGCGATCAGCGCCGTCATGGCTTGAGCATGGCATCGACGGGCGCAGCCAGCGACGCGACGCCGCCGATCACGACAATCGACGGCGAACCGAGCTGCGCTTGCGCGACGCGTTGCACGAACTCGCTCAACGTCGCGCGGACATGGCGTTGCTCGGGGCGCGTGGCCGATTCGATCGCGGCGCAAGGCGTGTCGGGCGGCATGTCGGCGCGCAGCAGCGCGTCGACGATTTCGTTGAGCCGCCGCATGCCCATGTAAATGACGAGCGTCATGTGCGTGGCGGCGAGCGCGCGCCAGTCCGCTTCATGCTCGCCCGCGCCGTGGCCGGTGACGAAGATCACGCCCTGCGCGTGATCGCGATGTGTGACGGGAATGCCGATCGCAGCGGGCGCGGCGATGCCCGCCGTGATTCCGCTGATGATTTCGACATGGATGCCCGCGGCCTGCAACGCCTGTTGCTCTTCGCCGCCGCGGCCGAACACGAACGGGTCGCCGCCTTTGAGCCGCGCGACGCTGCGGCCCGCGCGCAGATGATCGAGCATCATCGCGACGATTTCGGGTTGCGGTGTGGATTGCTGCCCGCCGCGCTTGCCGACGTGGACGATCTGCGCGTCGTCGCGCGCGAATTGCAGGACCTCGGGATTGACGAGATCGTCGACCAGCACGACGTCGGCCAGCGCGAGCGTGCGCGCGGCTTTGAGCGTCAGCAGTTCGACGTCGCCGGGGCCGGCGCCGATCAGCCAGGCGCGGCTCATGGCAAGGAGAGCGCCGCTACACGGGCGGGCGCTTGTGTGTGACAGGTCATGCGATGTTGCGTGTGACGCGCGACGGCTGCTTGAGCCGGCGCCGCGCGTGGGCGCTGGTATCCGTTTCCCGCGGTTCCAGCGAATGGCGATCAGGTTCTCGCCCCCTTGCACCTGGCCGGTATCCGGGCTGACGGCTCATCGCGTTCGCCTTCCCACCTGCGGATTGCAGGCAGTGGCCTTGAACGCACTGCGCGGAACATGCTTCATTCCGCTCGCCGCGTGACCGTTGCGGGGACAGCACAGGCCAGGCGGCTTCATGTTTCGCGTGGTTCGCTCGTGTTGCGACCGCAATGTGAAGGCGCTTCCCTGTTTCCCGTTTAACCCCGCCAGCCGTCGAGCCGGCGGGGCACCAGATGCGCCAATACGATAGCACACCGGCCCCTGAGGGCGGGCGGCGCGGGGTTTTCCGGCGTGCCTGCCCGATGGTGGTTCTCGCCGTGTTTCGACAAACTCGAAAACTGTTTTCAAGCAGTATTGGTGGTAAAGCCCAAGGGTGGTCATTTATAGTGGCCGGAAGTGAGACGTCAGTTTTTTCCGGTGTTAAATATCGGATAACTAACAAAATTTCACCTCAATTCGGATTGGTGGTGTGGGTCGCCGCCTTTTTTCGACTGCGTCTGCCCATGAACAGGCAGATTAACCTTTAGGGAGAACATTAAAATGAAATTGGCAACGATCGCGTCGGTCATGCTGGCAGCCGCGCTGGCGGCGACCTCGGTGCAGGCAGCGGACTCGCTCGCCAAGGCTGCGGATACGCTCGTGGAAGCTGCGCCGCCCATCCACCTGAAGGCGCGCATCATCGCGATCGACGCCGGTGCTCGCACGGTCACGCTGAAGGGCGAAGACGGCATCGAGGTCACGATGCAGGTGGATGGAAAGATGGCCGGGTTCGACAAACTGCGCGTAGGCGATAAGGTCGATGTGCTGTACAAGAATGCACTGCTCGTGCAGGCCGAAAAAATGGACCCCGCCGGCAAGGGCATCCGTGAGCGCGTCGATGCTCAGGTGACCCTGAAAGGCCCGGACGGCCGGGATTCGGTGCATCAGGTCGAAACGCTGTCCACCGTGCAGAAGATCGACCCGGCCAAACGCCTGCTCACGCTGCGCGGCGTCTACGAGACGCAGATCATCAGGGTAACGCCGGATTTCGACCTGAAGGACCTGCACGTTGGCGATACGATCCACGCGGTTTTCGTCTCGGCGACGGCTATCGAAGTCACGCCGCAAGGCGCTGTGCACTGAGTTGCGCATGTCCACGGCTGTCGCAGGGCGGCAGCCGGTGGACTTCCCCTTTCGCGAACCCCACGCAATGAGCGACGGCATGAGGCACGCCTCATGCCGTCGTCTCTCCTTGACGCTACCTGCCGGCGGGCCTAAACTCGCACGCACTCTGGTGCTCGCGCGCGCACTCTGCGCGCGCAGTTAAACGGGAAATAGCAGGCTGTGCGCACAGGCGCCGGCCAAACTATGCTGCTCCCCGCAACGGTAGGTGAAGGCATCGCGCAGACGATGCAGAGCCGGCCTCGCTGCATGTGCGTCCAATAGCGGCCCATGCAGACAATCCACTGCGCGAAAACGCTCGCGCGGGAAGGAGAGGCGGCGCTTTCATCAGCCCGGATACCGGCCCGAGAAAACGACGCCATGCTGCGGGGATGCGGCACTGCGTTCACGATTCCTCATGCGTCGCAGCGCGGTTTCGCGCCCGGATCGATCGGGCTGCGAAGCCCATGCGGCGCCGTTTTCGTCCCCGTGTATCACTTATGACCTTGCATCGCTTGCCGTAAGGACGGCGCGCGACTTCGAGGTCACTCGAACGCATTTCGAGCTACGGAGCCACCATGCAGACACAGATGCGCAAGATTCCGGTGACGATCGTCACGGGTTTTCTCGGCAGCGGCAAAACGACGTTGATGCGTCACATTCTTCAGCACGCGGGCGGCTTGCGCATCGCGGTGATCGTCAACGAGTTCGGCGAGCTTGGCATCGACGGCGAGATTCTCAAGGGCTGCGGCATCGGTTGCGATGAAAACGGCAACGAGACGGAAGGACAGTTGTACGAGCTTGCCAACGGCTGCCTGTGCTGCACCGTGCAGGAAGAGTTCTTCCCCGTGATGGAACAGCTCGTGGAGCGGCGCGGCCAGATCGATCACGTGCTGATCGAAACGTCGGGCCTCGCGCTGCCGAAGCCGCTCGTGCAGGCCTTCAACTGGCCGTCGATCAAGAACAGCTTCACCGTCGATGCCGTCGTGACGGTGGTCGACGGCCCGGCCGTCGCGAGCGGTCAGTTCGCCGAAGACCCCATTGCCGTCGATCAGCTGCGCAAGGCCGATCCGAATCTCGACCACGAATCGCCGCTGCATGAGCTGTTCGAAGACCAGTTGTCGGCCGCCGATCTCGTGATCCTCAACAAGACCGATCTGCTCGACGAAGCGCAGCAGACGAGCGTCGAAGCCGTCATTCGCGGAGAGATTCCGCCGCAGGTCAAGGTGGTGCGCGCGCACATGGGGCAGCTCGATCTGCATGCGCTGCTCGGGCTTGAATCCGCTTCGGAAGAAACGATTCATCTGCGTCACGACCATCACGGCTCCGCGGATGATCCCGAACATGCCGATCATCATCACGACGAGTTCGACTCCGTGGTCGTGTCGGCGCGCGCGCCGTCGCGCGAGGCTATGATCGCGGCGTTGCAGCGGGTCGTCGAAGGCCACACGATCTATCGCGTGAAAGGCTTTGCCGCCTTGCAGGGTGCGCCGATGCGTCTCGTGATTCAAGGCGTGGGCCGGCGCTTCGACAGCTATTTCGACCGGCGCTGGCAGGCGGGCGAACTCGATGCGTCGTCGCTGAGCCGCTTCGTGCTGATCGGCGAAGACCTCGACCAGCCTGTGCTGCAACGCGCGCTCGACGAAGCGCTGAGCGCTCAGGAACAACAGGTCTAAGGCACCAAGATGCATTTGCTGCGCACCGTCCCCGGCGGCTTCGTCGACGATACGAAGGGCGTCATCCGTATCGACCAGAAGCCCGCCGATATCGTGATTCTCAGTTCCGCCGACACGACGCTGTCGCTGCTCGCGAGCGTCGTGCCGCGTCTGGGCGACGGTTTTCCGAGCGTGCGCCTGGCGAATGTCACGTATCTGCGGCAGCCGGCTTCGGTGGACTTCTATCTCGACGATGTGTTGCAGCATGCACGCGTCGTCGTCGTCGATCACCTGGGCGGCGAGGCGTACTGGCCGTATGGGATCGAACAGGTCGTCGCGCTGGCGCAGCGTAAGCAGCAGACGCTCGCGATGTTTTCCGGCGACTTGCAGGAAGACCCGAACCTGCTCGCGCGCAGCACGGCTGACGCGGACCTGTGCCATCAGTTGTGGCGCTATCTGCGCGAGGGCGGCGCGCATAACGCCGAATCGTTCATGCGCTGCATTGCGTGGCGCGGGTTCGGCTGGGGCAAGGAGCCGGCGCCGCCGAGTCCGTTGCCGGCCGCCGCGCTGTATCACCCCGCACGCGACATGGCGACCATCGACGACTGGCAGGCACGCTGGAAGCCCGATGCGCCCGTGGTCGCGATTCTGTTCTACAAGGCGCATTTGCAGGCGGCCAATACGGCCGTATTCGATGCGCTGATCGATGCGCTCGAAGCGCGCGGGATGAATCCGTTGCCCGTCGCGATCACATCGTTGAAAGACGCGATCAGCCGCGATGTCGTGCAGCAACTCGCCGCGCAGCATCGCATCGCGCTCGTGCTGAACACGACGGCATTCGCTGCTTCCGCCATCGACGATCCCGAGCCGCTCGCGCTGGCGGGCGACGCGCCCGTGATGCAGGTGATCCTGAGCGGCGGCAATCGCGAAGACTGGGTGAACGACAATCACGGCCTCAATTCGCGCGACATCGCGATGCACGTCGCGCTGCCGGAAGTGGATGGCCGCATCATCACGCGCGCGATCAGTTTCAAGGGGCTCGCGTATCGCTGCCCGCATACGGAAGTGGACGTGGTCCGCTATCAGCCGGATCACGAGCGCGTTGCGTTTGTCGCGGAGTTGAGCGAGCGCTGGTGCAGGTTGCGCATCAAGGAGAATGCGGACAAGAAGCTCGCGCTGATCCTCGCAAACTATCCGATGAGCGAAGGGCGCATCGGCAATGGCGTCGGACTCGATACGCCTGCGTCCGTGGTGAACATTCTGACGATGCTGCGCGACGAGGGCTATCGTATCGACGATGTACCCTCGGATGGCGATGCGTTGATGAATGCTTTGACGCAAGGCGTGACCAACGATCCCGTCGTCCGCGATCTGCGGCCCGCTTTGCAAAGCCTTGCGTTGAGCGATTACATGACGCACTTCGCGCGTCTGCCACAGTCCATGCGCGACGCTTTGAATGCGAAGTGGGGCACGCCAGAGCAAGATCCTACTTTGCGGCGCGGTCGCTTCATGATCGCGGGCTGGCGATGCGGGCATGTGTTCATCGGCATTCAGCCGCCGCGTTCTCGCGAACAGAACGACTACGCGAGCTATCACGATGCCGAACTCGTGCCGCCGCATGCGTATCTCGCGTTCTATTTCTGGCTGCGTCATCAGTTCAATATCGATGCCGTCGTGCATGTCGGCAAGCACGGCAATCTCGAATGGCTGCCCGGCAAGAGTGTGGCGCTGAGCGATGCATGCTGGCCCGATGCGATACTCGGGCCGTTGCCGCATCTGTATCCGTTCATCGTCAACGATCCGGGCGAGGGCAGCCAGGCAAAGCGGCGCGCGCAAGCTGTGATTATCGATCATCTGATGCCGCCGCTCACGCGCGCGGAAAACTATGGGCCTTTGCAGGACCTCGAACGTCAGGTCGATGAATACTACGACGCGTTGATGGTCGATCCACGGCGCGCGAAGCTGTTGCGTCGGACTATTCTCGACACGATCGTCACGCATCGGCTGCATGAAGAGTTGAGTCTAGAAGCACCTGTTGATAGCGATGCGGAAGACTCGTTGTTGACGCGCGTCGATGCATGGCTGTGCGAGCTGAAAGAAGCGCAGATTCGCGACGGCTTGCACACCTTCGGGCAATCGCCGGAGGGCACGCAGCGGCGCGATACGTTGCTCGCGCTTGGGCGCTTTCCGGTTGGCGATGGACACGGCGCAAAGGCGGGCATTATCGATGCGCTGGCGCGTGATCTTGGTGTGGATCATCTGTTCGATCCGTTATCGGCGGATTGGTCGGCTGAGTGGAACGGCCCACGTCCTGCTCTGTTGCAACACGTCAGCGACGCGCCGTGGCGTCATAGCGGCGATACGCGCGAAAGGCTCGAACTGCTCGCGGCGTCCTTGCTCGATGATATGTGCGGGATGTCGCCAGGCGCTACGCCCGCCGCAATCGCGACCGTAAGTGAACTGCCACAAGCGGCGCGCGTGCTCGAACGATTGCGCGACGATATCCTGCCGCGTCTCGACGCATGCGGCCCACACGAACTGATGCACCTGAAGCGCGGACTCGAAGGGCGCTTCGTCCCGCCCGGCCCGAGCGGCTCGCCGTCGCGCGGACGTCCCGACGTGCTGCCTACGGGCCGCAACTTCTATTCCGTCGATACCCGCGCCATTCCGACGCAAGCCGCGTGGTCGCTGGGACTCAAATCCGCGCAGACGCTGATCGAGCGGCACTTGCAGGAGCATGGCGATTATCCGCGCGCGATTGGCCTCTCCGTGTGGGGCACGGCGACGATGCGCACGGGCGGCGACGATATCGCGCAGGCGCTCGCGCTGCTCGGCGTGCGGCCAAAGTGGGCGCCGGGCAGTCATCGCGTGACGGACTTCGAAATCATGCCGATTGCCGCGTTCGATCGTCCGCGTATCGATGTTACGTTGCGCGTGTCGGGTTTCTTCCGCGATGCGTTTGCGAACGTGATGCATCTGTTCGATGCGGCCGTGCAGGCCGTTGCCGAACTCGACGAGTCCGAAGACGTCAATCCCATCCGCGCGCGCGTGCTGCGCGAGCGCGATGCGTGGATCGCGCGCGGCGTCGCGCCCGACGAAGCGCGCAGGCGTGCGGGCTTTCGCGTGTTCAGCGCGCGTCCGGGCGCCTATGGCGCAGGTTTGCAGCAGATGATCGACACGCGGCAATGGCAAACGGATGCCGATCTCGCGGACGCGTATCTCTCGTGGGGCGGCTATGCGTACACGCAGAAAAGCGCCGGCGAAGAGGCGCGGCACGCATTCGGCACGCGGCTCGCCGCGATGGATGTGGTGTTGCAGAACCAGGACAACCGCGAGCACGACGTGCTCGACTCGAACGATTACTACCAGTTTCAAGGCGGCATGACGGCGGCCGTGCGGCATCTCGCGGGCAGTCAGCCGCATGTGTATCACGCCGATCACAGCAACCCGGACACACCGCGCGTGCGCACGCTGCACGAAGAGATCGCGCGCGTGATCCGTTCGCGCGTGGTGAATCCGAAGTGGCTGGATGGCGTGAAGCGTCACGGATATAAAGGCGCGGCGGAAATCGCGGCAACTGTCGATTATCTTTACGGCTACGACGCGACGACGCGCGTGGTCGCCGATCATCAATACGCGCTCGTCGCCGATGCGTATCTGAACGACGCCGATACGCGCGAGTTCATGCGCAAGCACAATCCGCATGCGCTGCATGGTGTTTGCGAGCGGCTGCTCGAAGCGATGCAGCGCGGGCTATGGCAACAACCGGGCGAGTATCGCGCGCAGGTCGAACAGCATCTGCTGGATAGCGAACAGCACATCGAAGGATCACGATCATGAGCGAAGCCAGCGCGCGGCGGGCGGCCTTTCCGTTTTCTGCGTTGATCGGCCAGGCGCCGCTTCAACAGGCGCTGTTGCTGGCTGCTGTCGATCCCGGCATTGGCGGCGTGCTGGTCAGCGGGCCGCGCGGGACGGCGAAATCGACGGCGGCGCGTGCGTTGGCCGAGTTGTTGCCCGAAGGCCAGTTCGTGACGCTGCCGCTCGGCGCGAGCGAAGATCGTTTGATCGGCACGCTCGATATCGAATCGGCGTTGCGCGATGCATCGGTGCGCTTTTCGCCGGGGCTGCTGGCGAAGGCGCATCGCGGCGTGCTGTATGTCGATGAAGTGAACCTGTTGCCCGATGGGCTCGTCGATGCGCTGCTCGATGCGGCGGCGAGCGGTGTGAACACGGTCGAGCGCGACAGCGTTTCACATACGCACGATGCGAGCTTCGTGCTGATCGGCACGATGAACCCGGAAGAGGGTGAACTGCGTCCGCAACTGACGGATCGGTTTGGGTTGATGGTCGAGCTGGAAAACTGCTACGAGCCGCAGATACGTCAGGCGATCGTCAAGGCGCGGCTTGCGTTCGATCTCGATTCTCGTGGCTTTCGCGCGGGATACGAGGCGCAGCAGGACGCACACGCCGCGAGGCTTCGCGATGCGCGTGCGGCTTTGGCGCGTTTGTCGTTCTACGATGCCGTGCTCGCGCATGTCAGCACGCTGTGCATTGCGGCCGGCGTCGATGGTATGCGCGCCGATCTCGTGATGCTGCGCGCGGCGCGTGCGCTGGCCGCTTTGGAACGGGCCGATGCGGTGACGATCGCGCATGTCGACCGTGTGGCTGAATCGGTGCTGTTGCATCGGCGTCGCCACGATGAGCCCGGCTCGCAGCAGCAGGACGGTTCGTCTGCACCGTCGTCTTCCTCTGCGCAGCATGCTTCAACCGATACCGCGAGTGCTTCCGCAGAAGCCGACTACGGTTATCTTCCCCCAGAACCGACGGGCTTGACGCGCGTGAAGGGCGTCATTCCACTCAACGCAAAAAAACGCTAAGCCATCGAAAGAGCGCGGCCGCGCGCGCGATGCGCAGCGGTTTTCGATGGCGGCAAGGCGCGGGCGATGCAACGCGAGGCGGTTCGGCCGGCGCGCGACGCATTGCATGGCCGCGCACGCTCGCGGCGAAACGCAATGCGCGATTGCGCAGCGAACATCTGCGTTTCGTCCATGAAGAAGCACGCGGCGGCGTGCTGCATTGCTTCGTGCTCGATTGCTCCCATTCGATGCTATCCGGCCAACGGTTGGCGCTCGCCAAAGGGCTGCTCGTCGCGCTGTTCGATCAGGCGCGCGCGACGCGCTCGGAGGTGGCGCTGGTGTGTTTTGGCGGAGTTGGGGCGGATGTGCGTTTCGGCCCGGCTGTGCCGCACTGGTGGAACGAACGGTGGCTCGCGTCGGTCGGCGGCGGTGGCGGCACGCCTTTCGTGCTGGGTATCGAAACGGCGTCTGCGTTGCTTGAACGGGCGGCGCGCAAGCATCCGGCACAGCAACGCTGTCTATGGATTTTCACGGATGGCCGCAGCAGCGGCTCGCCCATGCGGCCAGCGGCGGCCGATCGTGTCCAGTTCGTCGACTTCGAGCATGACAGCGGGGTGCGAACGGGGCGTTGCGCGCGGCTTGCCGAAGCGTGGGGCGGCGAGTGCATCAGGCCGCACGAGTTGCTCGGCTAGATATGCGGTACGGCCGCGCGTCGGCATTCCTGATTTTCTTCCTCCCAATCTGAAGCTTGCCTGCGTGCGGTCCGATTGACCGCCGAGACAACGCGATCGTCTCGTAGTACTTGTTTCCCATCTGGTATTTCACTGTCGAATGGCTGCGCGCTGTTTTGATTAGGAATACATATTCTAAAGATGACATTGTAAGAATTGCGAAGGACAACGCCTACGTTGCATAGAAATTTGTAGGATCGTATGTGGGCGTTTTTCGAAATCCTCCTTCGAATGTTCCTATTGGGATTGGTCCTATTTCCGTCGATTAACCATCTCCCATACCGTTCATGACCTGAGAATTGATCGCCCTCAATTGATTGGAAATTCAATCAGTCGGGTCGCGCTGTTCTCACTTGTTGCGCGATGGATACGAACGCGGCGCGGGTTTGTCCTCTGTCGTAGTCGAAAGACGGTGACGGACGGATTTTCCGTCGATGTAACAAGGTCCGGTTTCGAACCCCATACGGTTGCCGGGGAGCCTCAGGAAATATCTTTAATAAAATAAGGAATACGAATGAATAAGACGTACCGGTCAGTATGGAACGAATCGACGGGAACGTGGGTTGCGGTGCAGGAGAACGCGACAGGTAAAAAGAAAAAGGCGCGATCGATTCTGGCAGGGAGCGCCGGCTTTGTCGTGGCAACCACAGGGATCGTGGGCGTTGGCGGGCTGGGAGCGACGTCTGCGCAGGCGGGCCAGGTTTGCGCGACGGGTTGGGACACCAAGTCGACGACTAGCATTTCGGGCTATACGGGAACGTCGGTGCTGACGACCTGCGGCGCCGCGGCGAACAACATCCTTGCTAGCGGCCACGACATGACCATCATGGAAGCGCAGGGAACGGCTTTCTGGGTGGACGGGTCGAACCAGACCCTCAATCTGCGTGCGGGCGGCACAAACGGCAAGCTCGTTCAACTGACGACGGACGCCCGCCTCACAGGCCTTTCCGCTGGCATCAACGGTTCGGACGCCGTGACTGTTTCCCAGTTGAACTCCGCAATTGGAAGTGGCAGCACCAAGTATTTCCACGCCAATTCGACGCAAACCGATTCCCAGGCATCGGGCTCGGAGAGTATTGCAGTTGGCGCGGCGGCCGTATCTTCGGGTGGCGCGTCAATTGCACAGGGCGCCATGGCGAGCGCAGCGGGCAATAATTCGGTCGCGCTTGGCGCAGGTGCGAGCGCAACTGGTCCGAAATCGGTTGCGCTGGGATCGGGTTCCGTCGCGAACTCGTCCACGCTTGGATCGGCCGGCTTCAACGCAGGCAACGCCGCTTTGTCCGCGGGAACCGCGAGCGGCGAACTGTCGATCGGCGGCGTCGGATCGGAGCGTCGGATCACCAACGTGGCGGCCGGCTATAGCGCAACGGATGCGGTGAACGTCAGCCAGCTGATGTCGGAAGATGCGAAGGTGAACAGCGTTTCGAACAACGTGTCGATCCTGAGCAACACCGTCAACAACATTGGCGGCAACATCACCAACATCAACAACCAGGTGACGAACCGCGCGCTTCACGTTTGCTGCGACGCTCGCCGCTGCGCTGGCAGCCCCTGCGTTCGCGGCCAGCATCAACAGCCAGGCCGAGGCGCTCATGCCTGCCGCGCAGAAGATCGCAGATCCCTACCGTCGAGGTGTGGCGGAAGGCTTCCTCGAAATCGCTGAGCGTCAGGACAGCCACGTGCTCGTTTCGCGCGTCCATAACAATGCCGCGCAACGGGCATTGGGCAACGCGCGCTACCTGATCGACCAGAGCGTGCCGTGGGAGCCGCTATACACGGCAAAGAACTGGCCCACACGCGACAAGTGGGTGCAGGCGATCCGCGCGATCGAAGCAACCAACGCGCGGGTGTCGGCATCGACGTGCAAGGGCGAGTCGGCGGGCCGTTTGCTTGCCCTCACCGACGAAGTCTGGAAGGAGCAGGACGAAACGCACGGCACGCGCTGGGTGCACGGCTGGGAAGAGATCGAGCGCGCGCAGAAGCTGAGCGTGCAGGTGAATCAGGAGCTCGATCACTGTGCGCCTCCGCCGCCTCCGCCACCGCCGCCTGTCGTCGAGGCCGCCACGCCGATCTCGTTGTCCGCCGACGCGCTGTTCGATTTCGACAGCGCGAAGCTCAAGGCGGATGGCACCACCGCGATCGACGCGCTCGCAACGGATCTGAAGCGCGCGCAATCGATCGATGTCGTCACGGTGATCGGCTACACGGACCGCTTCGGCTCGGTCGCGCACAACCGCGACCTGTCGCGGCGTCGTGCGCAGGCTGTAGCGGACGCGCTGAAGGAACGCGGGCTGAACCCCGCGCGCTTCGACGTGCGCGGTGCGGGATCGACTGCGCCGATCGCAACCTGCCCGGGACGGAAGTCCGCTGCTGTGATCGCGTGTCTGGCGCCGAATCGACGCGTCGAGATTCGCGTGAGCGGGCAGTCTGTTTCAGCAGGGCCGGCTGCTCCCGCCGCTCCCGCCGCGCCGCAGTCACCACGGCCGCAGCAGATGAAACAGGAGCAAGCGCAGCCGCAAGCGCAACAGCTCCAGTTGCAGCAGCTGCAACAGCCGCCGCAGCGACAACAGTGGCAGATGCCGCAATCGCTGCAAAAAGCACCCGCGCAGTAATAGCGCTCACGCGGGCCGCCGACGTCGAGGCGGCCCACAAGCCAAACGGCCCGGTCACGCAAATGACCGGGCCGTTTTTTCATACGCGAGTGCAACGCCAGGCGTTACTTCGGTCCACTCGTCCAGAAGATCACATCGTCGATCCGGTCGAACACATAGACTTTCAGCGCCATCTGCTCGACCTGATTGAGCTGGTCGAACTCGATGCCGTGCGTAGCGGGATCGCCTGGCTTCGAGCCGGGCTGCACATTGCGGATGGTCGCCGTGGTTTCGATCGGCGTCTCCATGTCCTTGGAGCGCAGCGTGAACGCGACGCGGATGCGCTTACCCACGTCACCGACCGTCCACGGAGCGGAAAACGACATACCCATCGCGCTCACGCTCTGCACGAGGCCGAGGCTTTCGTAGCCCGAGCCTTGTGCCTCGACGCTGAAGCGCAGCGGCAGGCTCGCGCGCACGCGCACCGACTTGCGCTCGCGCAGCCGGCGGACCACGCCCGGCTTCGACAGCACGAGATAGTGGAACGGCACCTGGCAGACGGAATCGACGGTACACACGAAGCGGAACACCGCCTGGCTCGCAATCGCGACGATCTCGACGTTCTCGCCGACGGAGAGCGCCATCGGCTTCCCATCGACGAGCGGCGGGGTGACGAACAGCGACTCGTTCGGCGCAAAGCCGATGATGCGCGACGGATGCATCGGCGCGCCCATGCCGACCTGCGAGCGCACGCCGATCAGCGCGCCGATCGTCAGATGCATGTCCTTGAGCGCGAGCGCTTCGGCGTCGCCTGGCTTGGCTGCCGCCTGCGCGGCGGGCGTGCCGTCGTCGTACGCGGTGTCCAGGTCGCCGCGCTGCGGCTTGAAATGCTGGAACAGGAAGCGGTGCTCATCCGCGCCGATTACGATCGCGCCGCGATCGAACAGCAGCGCACCATCGCTGTCGATAATCGGAAACTCGAGCGGCGTGCCGACGGGTACGGCATCGGGCGAAAGCTGACGCGCAGCGGTGACAGGCGCGCTCGCGTCTGTGTCGACAGTGACTTCACTGGTTTGCATGATGGGCGAATGAAGCGGTGGCCGGAGATAATCGTTGTATACGTCGCGTTATGAAAAAACTTTAGTTCATTTTTCTTGCGCGGCCGTAATTCACCTTTCGCCGGCTTTATTCAATTTCAATAAATGGCCGGGTTAAATCGATGCAAACGTTTAAGCGGCTCCTATTCGTACCAGCGCGGTGTGTAAACCCATTCCCGGCCGCGCCTGGCGGGGCGGAACACGCGGGTCGTCGACGAGCCGATTATTACCATTGTCCGCATATCGACATCGGCGGATTTCAGCTCGGCGAGCGTCGTCGTTTTCAATGTCGCGCCGGGACGGCCAATATCGCGGCCGAGCACGACGGTCGTCGAGGGCGCGCGGCATTCGCGCACGATATCGAGCGCCTTGTCGAGTTGCCACGGACGGGCGCGCGAAATCGGGTTATAGAACGCCATCACCAGATCGGCTTCGGCCGCGTGCCGTAGCCGCTTTTCGATGATCGACCACGGTTTCAGATTGTCCGACAGCGACAGCATGCAGAAGTCGTGGCCGAGCGGCGCGCCCGCCTGCGCCGCCGTCGCCAGCGCGGCGGACACGCCGGGCACGATTTCCAGTTCGACACCCGCCCACCCAGCGTATTGCGCGTCGTCGCGCACTTCGTCGAGCGCTTCCAGTACGGCGGCTGCCATCGCGAACACGCCTGGATCCCCGGACGACACCATCGCCACGTGCCGTCCCGTGCTTGCCAGTTCGAATGCATGGCGGGCGCGCTGCATTTCCTCGCGATTGTCGGTACCGTGCACGCGCTGGTCCGCGCGGAACGGGCCCGCCATCTTCACGTAGGTTTCGTAGCCGAGGATGTCGGTGGCCTGCGTCAGCGCTGTGCGTGCGGCGGGCACCATCAACGACGCGTCGCCGGGCCCGAGGCCGATCACGCTCAGCTTGCCGCGCGCGCGGCCGACGGTCGCGGGATCGAGCGGCGCGTGCGCGACGGCGAAGGCGATGGGCGTGTCGGCGTTTGCATCGAGCGCATTGTGGGGGACGCGTAAGGTTTGGCGAAGCATCTCTGCCGCGTCGTTGTCTTCACCGCTGCCGACGGCGAAGCGCAATGCGACCTGCAACGCATCGGCAGCCTGCTGAAGCGCGGAATCGCCCGTCAGCGAAGCAGGCGCGAGCAGCACCGCCAGCGATTGCGCCGCCAGCCCATGCGTCTGCGCCGCTTCGAGTATCCGTTGATGCAACGAGCCGTCATCCGGTCCCGTTGCATGGACGGCAACGACGACACTGCGCGGATGAATCACCAGTTCGTCCGTCGCGCCGTTCCACGCCAGCGGCGTGACGCGGATCGCGCGTTGAGCGTTGTCGGCGCGCGGCAGTTGCACGCTGTCAAGCCACGGTGCGTCGCCTTCGATGCGCGTCGCCTCGCCCGCGAGCAGATCGGACACGAAGCGCTTGCCCTGGTCGATGCTGGCGAGCGTATAGCCGTCGGGCGGATTCAGCACGCACGCGCCGAAGCGCAGCTCGCCGCTCGTCGTGATCGCGGGCGGCACGTCGAGGGCGGCGGCGATTTCGCGCGCCATCACGTTGACGCCCGACAGCCCGCCGAGCAGCGGCACGACGGCGCTGCCATCCTCGGCGACGGCCAGCACGGGCGGCTCGACGCCTTTGTCTGCGAGCAGCGGCGCGATGCAGCGGATCACGATGCCCGCCGCGCACAACGCGATGATCGGCGTGCCGCTCGCATACAGCTCGCGCAGATGCGCGTTGAGTTCCGTGTACGCGACATCGGCGTCGGCGACGCGGCCTTGCAGGCCATGCACCTGCGCGCCGTCATAAAGGGATTGCACGCGCCGCGCCGTGTCCTGCGCGCCGACGCCGAGTATCACGATTGCGGGCGGCGCCGTCAGCCTTGCCATTTTTCCCCCGGCACGACGAGCAGCGAGAAGTAGGGCGACGCCATCGGATCGACTTCGGCGAGCGGCACGATGCGCTGGTTCGCCATCGTCGCGCGTTCGACGTACAGCGCGCGTTCCGCGAGCCCCAGTTCGTCGAGCACGCGGCGCACCTTGTCGAAATTGCGGCCGAGCTTCATCACGACGGCGGCATCGGCAGCGGCGAGACGGCGCTTGAGTTCGTCTTCGGGCAACACGCCCGACAGCACCGACAAGGTCTGGTTGCGATACACGAGCGGCTGGCCGAGCACGGCGACGCCGCCGAGCATCGAGCACACGCCGGGCACCACTTCGCCTTCGAAGCGCGGCGCAAGACGGTTGGCGAGCCGGTCGTGCAGGTACATGTACGAGCCGTAGAAGAACGGATCGCCTTCGCAGATCACGGCCACGTCGCGCCCCGCGTCGAGGTGCTTCGCGACCACTTCGGCGGCCGTGTCGTAGAAGTCGGCGATGATCGCTTCGTACGACAGCGGCGGTTCAAGAGCTTCCGTCGTCACGGGATAGACGAGCGGCAACTGCTCCTGTTCGTTCGACAGATGCGACTCGATGATCGAAAACGCGTTGCCTTTCTTGCCCTTCGCGACGAAGTACGCGACCACGTGCGCCGACTTCAGCAGCCGCAGCGCTTTCACCGTGATCAGCTCCGGGTCGCCGGGGCCGACGCCGAGACCATAGAGACGCCCGCGCGTGCTGTTCGCCTGATCGGCCATTATTCGTCCTCCGATGCGAGCGCATTTACGGCGGCTGCCGCCATCGCGCTGCCGCCGCGCCGGCCTTGCACGGCGACGAACGGCACGCCGCGGCTATTGGCGGCGAGCATCGCCTTCGACTCCGCCGCGCCGATGAAGCCGACCGGGAAGCCGAGAATCAGTGCGGGGCGCGGCGCGCCGCTATCGAGCATGTCGAGCAGATGAAAGAGCGAGGTCGGCGCATTGCCGATCACGACGACGCTGCCTGGCAGATGTGGTCGCCACAATTCGAGCGCCGCAGCTGAACGCGTGTTGTTCATCTCGCGCGCGAGTGCGGGCACGGATGGATCGGCCAGCGTGCAGATCACTTCGTTGTGCGCGGGCAGCCGCGCGCGTGTGATGCCTTCGGCGACCATGCGCGCGTCGCAGAGGATCGGCGCGCCGTTGGCGAGCGCATGGCGTCCCGCGTGGCCCGCGCCCTCCGAAAAGCGCAGATCGCCGACGATATCGACCATCCCGCACGCGTGGATGACGCGCACGGCGAGTTTTTCGAGGTCGGCGGGAATGCGCGAGAGGTCGGCTTCCGCGCGTATCGTCGCGAACGACTGGCGATAAATTTCCTGTCCGTCGCGGATGTAGTCAAGCATCGAATGGCTCATCAGTTGGGGGAAGGGCGGACGCGTGTAGCACGTCCGCGGCTTCGTCGATCGTCAGACCGCGCGCGATGCATCGGCCGAAGCCGTTGGGGTCGCGCGGGTCGTGTGTCTGGTACAGGTCGTAGCGGCCGTCGGCCACTGCGAGCAGCGTGTAGGGCGCACGGTGCGCGGCCGCGCATGAACGCGGGCAGCCGCTGAGATGCACTTGCGTATGTTGGGGCACGTGTGCGGCGAGCTTCAGGGCATCGGCCTTCGTGTCCGCGTGGCTCTTCGCGCAGCCGGTTGAGCCGGTGCACGCGATCACGCGGGTTAGCGGATTGTCAGCGGTGGTGGCGAGGCCGAGTGCATCGAGCTTCCGTAACGTTGCGTCTAGGTTCGCTGGGGCAATATCGGTGAGCAGCAGGCTTTGCCATGGCGTCATGCGCAGCGTCGCGCGTTCATTGCCGCGTACGAGTTCTGCGAGGCCGCGCAATGTCGCGCTGTTTATACGGCCCAATGAGGGCTGGGCGCCGACATGCCAACGTTCGCCGTCGTTTTGTCGATGCCCGCCGAGCCTTCGCGATGCATCAGCCGGTTCGCGGCGCCAGCGTTCGATCGACGCGTCGCGCAGCACGTGTACGCCGCTCTCGCGTTCGGCGTGCTTGATGATGCTTTCGATGGAATGCGCGGTGAGCAGATCGCGCATGCGGGTATCGTCCCGCGCGGCGAGGTCGAGGAACGTGTGCACGAGCGCTCGCGTGAACGTTGCAAGATCCGAAGCCGCAACGGCGGCTAACGCGCTCTCATGTTCCGCAGCAACGGGCGGACATCCCGCGAGGCCGAATGCGAACAACACGTCCGAACGCGCGGGATGCGGCATCGCCGAAAACCAGATGTCGTGCGGATGATCGAGCATCATCAGACGTTCGCCGCCATCGAGCATCAGCGAAAATTTCGGCGAGAGCGCGGCGAAACGCGTGTCACTTTGCAGCAGTGTCAGCAGATCGCCAGCGAGCGCGGTTGCGTCGAATAAGGCGTTCGCATCGCGGCCCGTCGCTGGGCTGATCATTACGTTGCGCACGTCATCAGCGAATGCGTGCTCAATGTTCTGCGGGCCGAGGCCCGCGTCGAGCAGCGCCGCAATGAGCGCGTCTTCATGACCGTGCTTGACGCCGCGCAATTGCAGATTCGCGCGATTCGTAATGTCGACGATACCCGACGCGTGTTCGTCGATCGCCCCAGCGATGGCGAACGCCTGCGTTGCGCTCAACTCGCCGCCCGCCAGCTTCACGCGGCAGATGCCGCCGCCGTCGAGCGCGGGCACGATGCGCAACAGCCCCGGACAAGCCGAAGGGCGCAAGGCGGAAGCGTCGGACGAATGGAAAGCGTGGCTCAAGACATCACCGGGTTAACGTCGCGCGACGGCCCGGGCATCTCGAAGGAGAGCGGCTCGGCATCGGTACACCCCGCCCGATGTTGGCTGGCACGAACTGTTGGCCGGCAGGTGTCCTGTGTCGACCAGAGTTGACGCTTTAGCGTCTTACTCTGGTCCCATGCAAAGCTGTCGACCAGAGTTGACGCTTTAGCGTCTTACTCTGGTCCCATGCAAAGCACTCACAGGTCGTCCATGCCGGGCCTTCCCGGGTTTTCCAGTGGCGCGCGTTGGCGTGGACTCGCTGCATACAGTTGCGGGGGCAGTCACGGTCATCGCAGTGATGTGTGTTCCCTCTTAGGCCCCGAAAGGCACCGGCGAACGGGTATTATGCCTTTTTTCGAACAGCACAACGATGCCGCAGCCTTGAAACACGGCCCGCAGCAGCGTTTTCAGTACAGTAAGCAGATGAGGATCGACGCATGTCGGCGTGGCTGACCGTGGTGGGAATGGGCGATGACGGTTTTGCCGGCCTGGGGAAAACGGCGCGGCGCGCGCTGATCGACGCGTCGGTGATCTATGGCGGCGAGCGGCATCTGGCGATGCTGCCCGTGTGCCTGAACGCCACGCGCGAGCCTTGGCCGCATCCGTTCGACATCGCGCCTGTGCTCGCGCGGCGCGACACGCCCGTGTGCGTGCTGGCGAGCGGCGATCCGATGTTCTACGGCGTCGGCGCGACGCTCGCGCGCTACGTTCCCGCCGATGAATTGCGCGTGCTACCGGCTCCCTCGTCGGTGTCGCTTGCGGCGGCGCGTCTTGGCTGGGCGTTGCAGGATGTGGCGACCGTGTCGCTGGTCGGTCGGCCACTTGCCGCGCTGCAGATGCATTTGCACGATGGCGCGCGCGTGTTCGTGTTGAGCGCGGATGGCGCGACGCCTGCCGCCGTCGCCGCATGGCTCGTCGAACGTGGCTTCGGCGCGACGCGCATGAGTGTGATGGAGCATCTGGGCAGCGCGTCCGAACGCCTGATCGACGCTCGCGCGCACGACTGGTCGATCGGTGAGACGGCGTCGCTGAACGTGATCGCGCTCGACTGCCGGTGCGATACGTCGTCCGATGCGCCACGGCTCGCGTTGACACCGGGACTGCCCGACGACGCCTATCGTCACGACGGCCAGTTGACCAAGCGCGACGTGCGCGCGCTGACGCTCGGACGCCTCGCGCCCGCGCCTGGCGAACTGCTGTGGGACGTCGGCGCAGGCTGCGGGTCGATCGGTATCGAATGGATGCGCGCGCACGCCAGTTGCCGCGCGATAGCGATCGAAGCGAACGGCGAGCGTCAACGTTTCATCGAGCACAATCGCGACGCGCTCGGGGTGCCGGCACTGCAACTGATCGCAGGCAAGGCGCCTGACGCATTGCAAGGCCTGCCCGCGCCCGACGCGATTTTCATCGGCGGCGGCGTGACCGCGCATGGTGTGCTCGACGCCTGCTGGCGCGCGCTGAAGCAAGGCGGGCGGCTGATTGCGAACGCCGTCACGCTCGAAGGCGAGGCGGCGCTCGTTGCGTGGCGCGCGCAGTATGGCGGCACGCTGACACGCATCGCGCTTGCCGAGGCGCAGGCGCTCGGCGGCTTCGAGACGTGGCGCTCCGCGCTGCCGATCACGCTACTCGACACCCGCAAACCGTGATGCGCGACGAAACGCCCGAACAGCCCGCGCCGCTGCGCAGCGGCTACACGACGGGAAGCTGCGCGACGGCGACGTCGCTGGCGGCGGCGCGCCTGCTGCTGTCGGGTATCGCGAGCGATGTCGCGGAAATCGTGCTGCCGAAAGGCCAGCATGTGCCGATGCAACTCGTGTTCTGCCGCCTGATCGACGGCGGTAAGGACGGCGCCGAAGCGGGCACCGTCAAGGACGCGGGCGACGATCCCGACGTCACGCACGGCGCCGTGGTGTTCGCGCGCGTGCGTCTCGCCGATGAACCCGGCGTGCGTTTTCATGCGGGGCCGGGCGTCGGCACGGTGACGCGCGCGGGCCTCACGCTGCCCGTCGGCGAGCCGGCCATCAACCCGGTGCCGCGTCAGATGATGACCGCGCATCTCGCCGAACTGGCCGCCGAGCATGGCTACGCGGGCGGCTTCGAAGTGACGATTGGTGTCGAGAACGGCGAAGCGCTGGCGCAGAAGACGATGAATCCGCGCCTGGGCATTGTCGGCGGGCTGTCGATACTCGGTACTACGGGCATCGTGCGGCCGTTCTCGTGCTCGGCGTATATCGCGTCGATCCATCAGGGCATCGACGTCGCGCGCGCGAACGGCTATCGGCATATCGCCGCGTGCACGGGCAATGCGAGCGAAGACGCGATGCGCGCTTACTACCAGTTGCCCGATATCGCGCTGATCGAGATGGGCGACTTCGCGGGCGCGGTGCTCAAGCATCTGAAGCGCGCGCCCGTCGACAAGCTCAGCATGTGCGGCGGCTTCGGCAAGCTGAGCAAACTCGCGGCGGGGCATCTCGATCTGCACAGCCGCAATTCGAGCATCGACTTGCCGCAACTCGCCGCGTGGTCGGCCGGACATGCCGCGAGCGACGCCGCGTTGCAAGCCGCTATCGTCGGCGCGAACACGAGCCAGGAAGCGCTCGCGATGGCGCGAAAAAAAGGCGTGCCGCTCGGCGATATCGTCTGCGCACGCGCGCGTGACGTGGCGCGCGAAATTGTGCCCGCGTCGGTCGAAGTCGAGATGTTCGCGATCGACCGGCAGGGCAACATCATCGGAGTGGCGCGATGAAGCGCGTGTTATTGCTCGGCGGCACGGGCGACGCATTGCAGATCGCGCGGCAACTCGGGCCGCAGCATGTCTATAGTCTGGCGGGACTCGGTCGCGTGCCGGAAGGGCTGGCGTGTGAAGTGCGCGTCGGTGGGTTTGGAGGCAGCGAAGGGCTTGCGCGTTTTATCGAAAGCGAAGGCATTGCGCTCGTGATCGACGCGACGCATCCGTTTGCCGCGCAAATGAGCGCGAATGCGGCCGCGGCGTGCCGCGAGGCCAAGGTGCCGTGCTGGGCGCTGCGCCGCGCGGGCTGGACCCCGCAAGCGGGCGACGACTGGCGCATGGTGGGCAGCTGGGATGATCTGGTCGATGCGATCCGTCCGTTTCGTCGAGTGCTGTTCACGTCGGGCCGCGAACCGCTTGCGCATCTGGACGAAATACCTGTGCATCAATACTGGATCGTGCGCTGTCTCGACGCGCATCCGGGCAACGGGCGTGCACACATCATCGACGCGCGGGGCCCGTTCGATATCGACGGCGAGCGGGCGCTGTTCGCGCTGAATCACATTGATGTGCTGGTGACGAAGAACAGCGGCGGAGCGGCGACGCAGCCGAAGCTCGAGGTCGCGCGCGAACTGAAGGTGCCCGTGGTGATGGTGCAGCGTCCTTCGCTGCCTGAGGTCGATCGCGAGTTCGACAGTCCGGCGCAACTGCTGCGCGCATTGAACGAAGAAGATTGGAGTGCTGTGAAATGACGGTGTTTTTTATCGGCGCGGGACCGGGTGATCCTGAACTGATCACGGTGAAGGGGCAGCGCCTGGTGCGCACGTGTCCGGTGATTCTGTATGCCGGTTCGCTTGTGCCTGAAGCCGTGTTGAGCGGCAATGTCGCTGAAAAGGTGGTGAATACGGCTGAGCTTGATCTGGAGGCGATCGTTGGTCTGCTTGCTGAAGCGCATGCGAAGGGGAGGGACGTCGCGCGCGTGCATTCGGGCGACCCGTCGTTGTATGGCGCGATTGGGGAGCAGATTCGCCGCTTGCGGGCGCTTGGGATTCCGTATGAGATCGTGCCGGGTGTGACGGCTACGGCGGCCTGCGCGGCCGCGCTTGGGGTTGAGTTGACGTTGCCGGATGTGTCGCAGACGTTGATTCTCACGCGATATGCGCGGAAGACTTCGATGCCTGAAGGGGAGCAGCTTGCGGATCTTGCGCGGCATCGTGCGTCGATGGCGATTCATCTTGGGGTGCGGCATATTGCTAGTATTGTCGATGAGCTGACGCCTCACTACGGTGGCGACTGTCCCGTCGCGGTGGTTTATCGGGCTAGCTGGCCGGATGAGGAGAAGGTTGTTGGTACGCTTGCTGATATTGTTGAGAGGTTGCAGGGGATGGATATTCAGCGTACCGCGTTGATACTGGTTGGGCGGGTGCTCGATGCGGAGCATTTTGCGGATTCGACTTTGTATTCGAAGTAGAAAGGTTTTTTTTTCGCGGCGCGGGCTGGATGGTTTGTTTGTGGTTTGCGCTGGCATCCAGCGTTATGCCTTCGTGGCTCGGTCGGTTTGGTTTTTTTGGGGTTTTCGCGGGCATCCGCGTGTTGCCTTCGTGCTTCAAGCGTTGCCCCTGTGCGGGGCGGCACCTACTTTTCTTTGCCGCCGCAAAGAAAAGTAGGCA
>NZ_JAWRXV010000392.1:0-348 GCF_046534875.1 Paraburkholderia sp. SIMBA_054
GCGAGCGCGTCAACATCGCGGCCTCGATCATCCGGTCCCAGCCGAGTGACGGGTCCGGGTCGAGATCGAACACCACACGGTCGGGCTTTTCGATGTTCGACGCCACGCCGTTCCATGTGTGAAATTCGATCGTGCCCATTTGCGCGGCGCCGACGTCGCCTTCGCGCTATCGACGGTGATCAGCGGAGGATGACCCGGATCGAGCCCGGGATGCTGCGTGATGTTTGGAATCGACAGCTTCTGCGTGTGCTTCTGAAAAAACAGCTCGCCGCCGATGTCCTCCGGCGCGCGCACGAGCGACACGGGTCGGTCGATGAGATGCGGCAGCATCCATTGCGCGACGGATTC
>NZ_JAWRXV010000393.1:0-347 GCF_046534875.1 Paraburkholderia sp. SIMBA_054
ATGATGCGGGCACACCGGAAATCCTTGAAGCCCATCATGGGCCTGGTTCGGCGTTTGATCGCCCGATGATCCTGCTCGACGATGTTGTTCAGGTACTTGACCTGCCGGACCTTGATGGGCGTTTCCCGCTCGGCGTTGATGGCCTGGAGGGCGGCCAGATTCGCCCCGCTTTTATCCATGGTCACGGTCTCGGGCGTCCCGTTCCGATCGATGGCTTTCTCGAAGTAACGGCGTGCTGCCGCCTTGTCGCGATGCGCACGCAACAGGAAATCGACCGTATTGCCGGCCTTGTCCACCGCGCGATACAAGTACTTCCACTGGCCGCCCACCTTGACGTAGGTTTCATC
>NZ_JAWRXV010000394.1:0-347 GCF_046534875.1 Paraburkholderia sp. SIMBA_054
GTGATTCGACCCGCGGCGGTTGCGTCGCTCGCGCAAACGAAGGACATGCTGTTCGTCGGCGGCTCGCCCGGCGTGCTTGCGCAAACGCCTTGGCAAGCGGCGCTGCCGCTGACGCTCGGCGCGCTGCAAGGCGCGGCCGGCGGCGCGGGCGGCTCAGGCGCACCGAGTGGCACCGTGCGCGCGTCGTTCTCGGTCAAGGAGCACTGGCGTAACGGCGCGCCCGTCGCCGGCGGTAGCGCGCAGCTCGAGCAGGACGGCGCGCTCGCCGCGCTGTTCGGCTTCCAGCAGCCGGGCACCAAGGGGCGCAGCGTGGTCGTCATGCAGGCGACGAGCCCGGCGCATCTGAC
>NZ_JAWRXV010000395.1:0-347 GCF_046534875.1 Paraburkholderia sp. SIMBA_054
GGGCATTCACTGCCTGCCCGCGTGCGAAGACACGGTCTCGAATCACGCGTACTTCCCGATTCTCGTCGGCGACAAGTATCCGTTGAGCCGCGACGCGTTGTACGAGCGATTCCGCGAACACAACGTCATCGTGCGTCGTTACTTCTATCCGCTGATTTCGGATTTTCCGATGTACCGTGGCTTGCCGACGGCGCATCGAGCGAATCTGCCGATCGCGTCCGACGCCGCGCAACGAGTGCTCTGTCTGCCGATCTTCCCGACTCTGTCCGACGCGCAAATGGACCGGATTGTCGACATCTTCACGTCCTGCTAAGAAGTCTGGGCGGACGTTTCAAATGCACGGCGGC
>NZ_JAWRXV010000396.1:0-347 GCF_046534875.1 Paraburkholderia sp. SIMBA_054
GCGGTGATCGTGCGCCAGGAGCTGGTGCTGGTGGTGATGGGCGGCGTGTTCGTGATCGAGACGCTGTCGGTGATGATCCAGGTCGCCTCGTTCAAGCTGACCGGCAAGCGCGTGTTCCGGATGGCGCCGATCCACCACCACTTCGAACTCAAGGGCTGGCCGGAGCCGCGGGTGATCGTGCGCTTCTGGATCATCTCCGTCGTGCTCGTGCTGATCGGCCTGGCCACGTTGAAGGTGCGCTGAGATGAACGACCTGTCCCGCCAAGCGACCCGCCTGGATGCGATCGGAGGCCGCTACGACCCGTGGCTGCTCGGCGCCGCCGTGGCGCTGGCTTCGCTCGGCGTGG
>NZ_JAWRXV010000397.1:0-346 GCF_046534875.1 Paraburkholderia sp. SIMBA_054
TTTGACTTTCATGACTTCTTCATTTTTAAATAAAGGGGGCTTAACATGAATTACAGATGTAAGATTTAATATATAGAGAGAATAATAAAAAGTTAGATATATTATGAAACTCATTCTATCCAGCTTTTTTGTATAGAGAGCTCTGCTGAATTGAGTTATATCGATAATTAATGAATTCAACTTCAATTTATTAGAAATCAGACCAATTCTATAATCTATTGATTAAATAAATTAAATTTTTTAACTACTCCGATTACTTATTTGTTATAATTTCCCTATCTATGTAATTCGAATCAATTTGATGCGGGCGAAAACATCTATATATTTTCTTCTGTCACAATTTCTG
>NZ_JAWRXV010000054.1:0-64874 GCF_046534875.1 Paraburkholderia sp. SIMBA_054
CGTTCCAGGAAGTCGACGACGCGCTGATCTCGTCGCAGAAGGTGCGTGAACAGTTCGATGTGCAGGTACGGCAGGTCGAGGCGCTGGCGACGTACGCGCATCTTGCGCGGCTGCGGTACGAAGGCGGCTACACGAGTTATATCGAAGTGCTCGATGCCGAGCGCAGCCTCTTCAACGCGCAGCTGAACCAGACGCAGACTCAGGCGGGCGTGCTGGTGTCGTATGTGAACCTGTACAAGGCGATGGGCGGCGGCTGGGTCATCACAGCCGAAGGCCTGACCACCCAGGCAGCGCAACACAGCGGCGATGCGGCCGCGCAGAGCGCGAAATGAGCGAGACGTCGTCCGCGTATCTCGGCCACGCGACGCGCACGCCAGTGATCGCCTGTCACGAATGCGATCTGCTCCAGCGCGAAAGCACCGTGCCGCCCGAAGGCGCGCTGCGTTGCTGCCGCTGCCGCGCGACCCTGTACCGGCGTCACGCGAACAGCCTCGACCGCACGCTTGCCTACGCGCTCGCCGCCTGCGTGCTGTGGATCGTGTCGAACGCGTTTCCCATCGTCGGTCTGTCGGTGAACGGCGATCTCGTCGAAACGACGCTGTTCGGCGCGGTGCGCGTGCTATACCGGGATGGCATGTGGCCGCTGTCGGCGTTGATCTTCATCACGACGATGCTGATGCCCGCGTGCCAGGCGCTCGGCCTCGTGTGGCTGCTGTTGCCGTTGCGGCTCGGGCGCACGCCGTATCGCGCGGATGCCGTGTTCCGCTCGCTGCGTGTCGCGCAGGAGTGGGGCATGACGGAGGTGCTGATCCTCGGTCTGCTCGTCGCGCTGGTGAAGCTTGCGCATATCGCGTCGGTGGTGACGGGGCCGTCGTTGTGGTCGTTCGGCGCGCTGATGCTGTTACTCGCTGCCGCCGCCTCCGCGTTCGATGCGCGCGATCTGTGGTCGCGGCTCCAGGGCGTGCCCGATGCCGGCCCCGCGTTCGACAGCGATATGCTGTTTCCTGCCGAGACGGCAGCAGCGTGCGGCCTGTGCGTGTGCCACGACTGCGGCTTGCTGACTCGCGCCGCGCCCGCGCAGGCGCGTGACGAACGCGACTACGCGAACGTGCATGCCGCCGTGCACGTGCCGGCGCATGCCACGCATTGCCCGCGCTGTGGCGCGCATCTGCATCTGCGCAAGCCCGACAGCCTCGCGCGCACCTGGGCCTGCCTGATCGCGGCGATCATCCTCTACATCCCGGCGAACGTGCTGCCCGTGATGGACACGAGCTCGCTGTTCGGCGCGCAGAAGGACACGATCATGAGCGGTGTCGTGTATCTGTGGACCTCGGGTTCGTGGCCGCTTGCGGTGCTGGTCTTCATCGCGAGCATCGCGGTGCCGATGCTGAAGATTCTCGCGATCAGCTTTCTCGCGATCTCGGCCAATTTCCGCTCCACCTGGCAGCCGGACCAGCGCGCGCGCATCTACCGGCTCGTCGAACTGGTCGGGCGCTGGTCGATGCTCGATATCTATGTGATCGCCGTGCTCACGGCGCTCGTGCAGTTCAACGCGCTCGCTACCGTGCGCGCCGGTCCTGCCGCGATCGCGTTCGGCGCGGTCGTCGTGCTGACGATGTTCGCCGCGATGTCGTTCGATCCGCGGCTCATCTGGGATGCGAGGAAAACCGAATGAACCGGCCGCCCGACCTGCCCGACACCGTCGCCGTGCCGCGCAAGCGCTGGCACATCCAGTGGATCTGGCTGGTGCCCGTCGTCGCCGTGCTGGTCGGCGTCTGGCTCGCGGTTCAGGCGGTGCTCTCGCAAGGGCCGACCATCACGATCAGCTTCAAGACAGGCGAAGGGCTCGAAGCGGGCAAGACCAAGATCAAGTTCAAGGACGTCGATATCGGCGTCGTGAAGAAGGTTGCGCTGTCGAAGGACTACAAGACCGTCGTCGCCACGGCCGAACTGACGCGCGACGCCACCGACATGCTCGTCGACGACACGCGCTTCTGGGTCGAGCGGCCGCGCGTGACGGGCGGCAACGTGTCGGGCATCAGCACATTGTTGTCAGGCGCGTTCATCGGTATGGACATTGGCCGTGCGAAGAATGAGCGGCGCGACTACACCGGACTGGAAGTGCCGCCCGTGTTCGCGAGCGACGTGCCGGGGCGCGAGTTCGTGCTGAACGCGTCGAGCCTGGCTTCGCTCGATGTCGGCTCGCCGGTCTATTTCCGCCGCCTGCGCGTCGGGCAGGTGACGTCGTACGAACTCGACAAGAACGGCGGCGGCATCACCATGCATATCTTCGTGAACGCGCCGTACGACCGCTACGTGAAGAGTGATTCGCGCTTCTGGGAAGCAGGCGGCATCGATGTCGCGCTCGGCACGGATGGTGTGAAGATCAACACGCAGTCGCTGGTGTCGATCCTGATCGGCGGGCTGGCGTTCGAAACGCCCGCGGCGTCGCTGGCACAGCCCGAAGCGCAGGCGCGCACGCCGTTCACGCTGTTCGCGACGCGCGCCGAGGCGATGAAGGTGCAGGACCGCATCGTCGATACTTATGTGCTCAATTTCAAGGAATCGGTGCGCGGCCTGACGGTGGGCGCGCCCGTCGATTTTCGCGGCATCGTGCTCGGCGAAGTGGCGGCGATCTATACGCGCTTCGATCCCGTCACGAAACAGATCAGCATTCCTGTCGAGATCAAGTTCTATCCGGAGCGCTTCACGTCGCGCTATGCGACTGGCAAGCCTGAAGACGGGCGTGTCATGCGCGATCCAAAGACGATTGCGGATTTCCTCGTGTCGCGCGGCTTCCGTGGGCAACTAAAAACGGGCAGCCTGCTGACCGGCCAATTGTATGTGTCGTTCGATTTCTTCCCGCGCGCGCCGAAGGCGACCGTCGACTGGAACCGCACGCCCGCCGAGCTGCCGACCGAGCCGAGCGGCCTGCAATCGCTGCAGGAGTCGATCAACCGGATCGTCGCGCGCATCGACAAACTGCCGATCGAGCAGATCGGCAAGAATACACAGCAGGCGCTCGCCGATGCGGGTACGCTAATGCAGAGCCTCAATACGCAGGTCGTGCCGCAGGCGAAGAGCACGTTGTCGGCGGCGCAGGCTACGCTCAATTCGGCGAATAGCGCGCTTGCGCCCGATTCGACGCTGCAGCAGGACACGAGCGACGCGATCCGCGAACTCGCGCGCACGGCTGCGTCGTTCCGCGCGCTCTCGGATTATCTGCAACGCCATCCCGAAGCGCTGCTGCGAGGCAAACAGGAGGACGCAAAGTGAAGCGATCGATGCTCCCGCCCGGCGCATGCGTTTGCGCCGCCGCCGCCATTACCTTGCTGGCCGCCTGCAGCTCGCCGCCCTCGAACTTCTATACGCTGAGTCCCGACACGACGCTCGAAAGCGCGGGCGCGCCACTGTCGGTGTCGGTCGTGGTCGGGCCCGTGACGGTGCCCGATCTGGTCGACCGGCCGCAGCTCGTGACACGCGTGTCGGGCAACGAAGTGAAGCTCAACGAGTTCGCGCGCTGGGGCGAGCCGCTCAAGAGCGGCGTGGCCGATGTGATCGCCGCCGACCTGACGCGGCTGCTCGGCTCGCAGCGCGTGTCGGTGTCGTCGCAGATGGTGGCGGGCACGGAAGCGTACCGCGTGCGCGTCGATATCCTGCAGTTCGATTCGATGCCGGGCGAGGCCGTCGCCGTCGACGCGCTGTGGACCGTGCGCGTGACGGGCCGCACGGCCTTGCTGACGGGCCGCTCGACGATACGCGAGCCGGTGCAGGGCGCGGACGATGCCGCGCTCGTCGCCGCGCACAGCCGGGCGCTCGCCGCCGTGAGCCGCGACATCGCCGCGGCGATCCGGAGCGCGCCGCCGGGTTGAGCCGCCCGGTTGAGCCGCAGATGCGCTGCGGGGTCTGAAGCGGCCGCGCGGGCAGACTCTGTACAATGGCCTGATCGACAACCGCACGCATGGCTGCATGGCTTGCGTTGCGGGCCATCCCGTGCCAGGCGAGTTGCGCCAGATGCGCGCGATGCCCGCCTGATCGCCCGTCGCACGATGACGCTGAACGCGCCGTGCCATGCATGCCGCCAACGCTTTACACGACATGGCCATCACCTACAAGACTCCCGAAGACATCGCGCGCTTGCGCATCTCAGGCCGGCTCGCCGCCGACGTGCTCGCCATGATCGGCGAGCATGTGAAGCCCGGCATCTCCACGGGCGAACTCGACGCGATCTGCCACGACTACATCGTCGACACGCAGAAGGCGATTGCCGCGAACGTCGGCTATATGGGCTTTCCGAAGACGGTGTGCACGTCGGTCAACTCCGTCGTGTGTCACGGCATTCCCGACCGCGCCGAGGTCCTCAAGGACGGCGACATCATCAACATCGACGTGGCCGTCATCAAGGACGGCTATTTCGGCGACACGAGCCGCATGTACACGGTCGGCGAGCCGAGCACGGTCGCACAGCAGCTGATCGACACGACGTATGAGGCGATGCTCGCGGGCATCCGCCAGGTCAAGCCGGGCGCGACGCTCGGCGACGTCGGTCATGCGATCCAGCAGATCGCGCAGCGCGAGGGCTTTTCGATCGTGCGCGACTACTGCGGGCACGGCATCGGCAAGGTTTATCACGAGGACCCGCAGGTGCTGCACTACGGCCAGCCGGGGCAGGGCGTGCGCCTGAAGCCGGGCATGGTGTTCACGATCGAGCCGATGATCAACGCGGGCCGCGCCGGCACGTCGGTGATGCGCGACGGCTGGACGGTCGTCACCAAAGACCGCTCGCTGTCCGCGCAATGGGAGCACATGGTCGCCGTCACCGACGACGGCTACGAGCTGCTCACGCCGTGGCCCGACGGCACGGGGCGCTACGAGGCGCCCTGATGCGCCACGAAGCGCGGCGGCGTGCCCGAGTGACCTGCAAGCTGACGGCGCTGAAAGTGTTCGTGGCCACTCGCGCACGATGCGACGCGAAACGCCTGGCCTCGCGTGTGCCGGTTTTGTAGCCGCGTGTCAACCCATGCGCGCTGGGTCGCACTGCGCCGAATTAAAGATTTGACTCACGCGTCGGTTCGGTTAAAGCTACGCGCTAGCGCTTTACCCGGATGACACAAGGGATTTAAGGGATTTTCGAACGCATGAGTCCTTCACTGACCGTTCGCCGTATCGCAGCCGATCAGGGCGTCGTCTTCCGCGAGCTTCGTACCGCCTCGCTGCGCGAAGCGCCTTACGCATTCGGCGAGACGCTGGAAGAAGCGCTGTCGGCCGATGCGTCCACGTTCGAAGAAACGGCCGCGCGGCACGCCGCGTCGGCCACGTCGACATCTTTCATCCTGTACACGGAAGGGCATCCCGCCGGTCTGATCGGCGCCTGCTTCGAGGACGCGCCCTCGCATCGCGCGTTCGTCAGCGAGTTGTGGGTCGCGCCCGCCGTGCGGCATCTGCGCGGCGGCGAGTTGCTCGTCAACACGGCAAGCGGGTGGCTCGCGGGAGCGGGCGCCACCGAAATCTACGCATGGATCGCGGACGAGAACCGCAACGCAATGCGCTTCTACGAGCGCCTCGGCTTCGGCCCGACGGGCGAACACGAGCGTATTGCGCGTGCGCCGGACCAGTTCCAGACGCTGCTCGTGCGGCACGTGCCGCAAGAAAAGGCATCCGACGATCCCGCGCACGGGCAGGCCGGTTAAACGCTTCCCAGCCCCTTTCGCCGCTTTCGATCGTTTCTCCGGGCGCGTGTTTCGCGCGCTTTCTTCCCAGTTTTTGTCGATCCGTCCGGCCCGGACCAGCACGCACGCGGCATTTTCCTGTCGCGTGAAGACTTATTGGCAAAAATGCTCACCGTTCGCCAGGACGCCTGTAAAATACGCAAAATTTTTTGCCGAACGCTATGTCGCCGAAGAAATCGCCATTTTTTGAACTGCGCAGTGGCGCGGTCGACACATTGCTGTTTGTCGTCAAGACGACCAACCTCGATGAGATGCGTGCCGAGCTGACCCGGCGCTTCGAGGCGACACCCGAATTCTTCGCGAACGACACCGTCGCGATCGACGTGCGCCGTCTCGCGGAAAACGAGCGCGTGCCGCTTGCGGACATCGCGAAGCTGCTGGACAGCGTGCGCATGCGTCCCATCGGCGTCGTCGCCGACAGCGCGCAGCACGCGTGGGCGAACGAAGCGGGGCTGCCGCTGCTCGATGCACGCGACGCTCGGGATGCTCGCGTCAGCAAGAGCAATACGGATGCAGGCGGCGACGACGCAAAGGCTGCAGCGAAAACAGACACGCCGCCCGCTGCGGATGCTGCCGCGCGCGAGCCGGAGCAAGCCGAGTCGGCTGCGGCGGAGCCCGTGCGCATCGGCACCTCGTCGCAGACGATGGTGGTCGACAAGCCGCTGCGCTCAGGCCAGCGTATCTACGCGAAGGGCGATCTCGTCGTGCTCGGCATGGTGAGCAACGGCGCCGAAGTGATCGCGGAAGGCAACATCCATATTTACGCGCCGTTGCGCGGCCGCGCTCTGGCGGGCGTGCACGGCAATCACGACGCGCGCATCTTCTGCACGTGTCTCGAACCCGAGCTGATCTCGATCGCGGGCATCTACCGGACGACCGAGAACCCGCTGCCTGCCGACGTGCATGGCAAGCCGGTGCAGATCTGGCTCGAAGATGAAAAGCTGATGATCGAACCGCTGCGGCTCACCTGACGCGTGCGCCGCGCATGCAGTGCGCGCGCTGCGCGATGGAACTCCCGCCGGACTCAATAGACGAATAGACGAACACAAGGTAAAGGGTAATGGCAAAAATCATTGTGGTGACTTCGGGCAAGGGTGGCGTAGGCAAGACGACCACGAGCGCGAGTTTCGCATCCGCGCTCGCATTGCGTGGCGCGAAAACGGCAGTGATCGATTTCGACGTGGGTCTGCGCAATCTCGATCTCATCATGGGTTGCGAGCGCCGCGTGGTGTACGACCTGATCAACGTGATCCAGGGCGAAGCCAACCTGAACCAGGCGATGATCAAGGACAAGAAGTGCGAGAACCTGTTCATCCTGCCCGCGTCGCAGACGCGCGATAAAGACGCGCTGACGATGGAAGGCGTCGAGAAGGTCATCAACGACCTGATCGCGATGGACTTCGAATACATCGTTTGCGATTCGCCGGCAGGTATCGAATCGGGCGCGCTGCTCGCGATGCATTTCGCCGACGAAGCACTGATCGTGACGAACCCGGAAGTGTCGTCGGTGCGTGATTCGGACCGCATTCTCGGCATCCTGTCGTCGAAGACCAAGCGCGCGATCGAAAGCAAGGAGCCCATCAAGGAGCATCTGCTGATCACGCGCTACAACCCGAAGCGCGTGAGCGAAGGCGAAATGCTGTCGCTCACGGATATTCAGGAAATCCTGCGCATCGACCTGATTGGCGTGATTCCGGAATCGGAAGCCGTGCTGCATGCGTCGAACCAGGGCTTGCCCGCTGTACACCTCGACGGCACCGATGTCGCCGAAGCGTACAAGGATGTCGTGTCGCGTTTCCTCGGCGAGCAGAAGTCGCTTCGCTTTACCGATTACCAGAAGCCGGGCCTGCTGCAGCGCCTCTTCGGCACCAAGTAAGGGAGGCGAACGTGATGTCCATTCTTTCGTTTTTGCTGGGCGAGAAGAAGAAGTCTGCGTCGATAGCGAAGGAACGCCTGCAGCTGATCATCGCGCATGAGCGCGTAGGCGGCAAAGCGCCCGCCGATTATCTGCCCGCGTTGCAACGTGAACTCGTTGCCGTGATCTCGAAGTACGTGAAGATTTCGGACGACGATATCCGCGTCAATCTCGAACGACACGACGACCTCGAAGTGCTCGAGGTCAAGATCGAGATTCCGCAGGCTTGAGCGGTCTGTAGCTTCTTTATCGCTTGACGCGCGTCACCGTCATCGGGTGGCGCGCTTTGCTGTGCCATCGTTTTTCGTGCGCACATTCGCTGCGCACGCTCTCCCGTCGATACCCCCGAGATAACTCCCCCGAAATAATCCGTTGCACTTGAGGGCACGCGGTAACACGTCCGCTGTCAGCCCTTTCGTCACCTCGCGCATTGAACGGACAACGCCGTCATTCGGTGCTGACACAAGAGGTGAAAACATGAACAAGTCGATTCGTCTGCTCGCAGTTTCCGCTGTGCTCGTGGTGTCCGGTCTGTCCGCCGCTGCGTCGGCGTCGGCTGAGGAAGTGATCGTCGTGGCGCCGTCCGCGCCGCCCGTCGAACGCTTCGAAGCCGCACCCGCGCCGCGCGCGGGCTATGTGTGGGACAAGGGCCACTGGCGCTGGGACCACGGCCGCTACGTGTGGGTGGCGGGTCACTGGCAGGTCGAGCGCGTCGGCTATCACTGGGTGCCGGGCCACTGGGTCGCGCATGGTCCGAACTGGCACTGGGTGCAAGGCCACTGGGCGTGATGCCCGGGTGAATCCAACGGGCTGGGATGGCGCGTGTTGACGGCATCGCGCGTGGCCATCCGCCCGTTCTCCGAACGCGCCCGAGAGCGCGCTTAATCGCAACCATCAAGGGAGTCGTCAAATGAGAAAAAGGACCTTGCTCGCGATCGCCGTGCTGGCGGTCACGTTGGCCGGTTGCGTCGTCGTGCCGGCACGCCCGGTGTATTACCATCCGGTCGGCATCGTCGTGTACTGACGATTGTGGGGAGGTCGGGCGCATCTCTGCGGGATGCGCCCGATTTTTTAGTGGCAATGGCGAAAGCCAATCTGCCGCAAGCTCATTCTTTTGCTTCGTTGCGCGTCGTCGGCTGTTCTTCGCTACGGCTTTCTTCTTCGACTGAAGGCGCCGCAGCAGATGCGGCGGGCGTCATATACCGCTTCGCCAGCGCCTCGTACAACGGCGGCGCAAACACGCTCGAAATCCGGCTCGACACGAGCGCCGTCGCCATCAGCGAAATCACGAGCGCGTGGCCGTTGATCATCTCCATCACGATCACGAACGACGTGATCGGCGACTGCGTGACAGCCGCAAGATAGCCGACCATGGCGAGCGCGATCAGCATCGGCAGCTGCATGTCGCTGAAGGCCATGTGCAGCACGTTGCCAAAGCCTGCGCCGATCGACAGCGACGGTGCGAAGATGCCGCCCGGAATCCCCGGCAGATACGAGCCGATCATCGACGCCATCTTCAGCAGCGGATAGAACACCGACAGATGCTCGGTGCCGTAGAGCAGTCCGCGCGCTTCCGCGTAGCCGCTGCCGAAGGTCGTACCGCCCGACACGAGACCGATCACCGCAATGGCCAGGCCGCACAGCGCGGCGAACGCGACGGGCCGCTCGTTGTTCAGCGAGAACAACGGCGCGGGCATCCAGCGCTCGGTGTTCAGCAGCAGCCAGCCGAACACGCCGCCCGCGATGCCCGTCACGATGCCCGTGATGACGACAGCCACCGCGAGCGAATCGGGGAAATGCGTGCCGATGTCGATCGTGCCGAAGTACGTGTAATTACCGTTCAGCCCGAGCGCGATGATCCCGGCGATGATGATGGCCGTGATCAGCACGCCGCTGGCGCGCGCCTCGAAGCTGCGTGTGAGTTCCTCGATGGCGAAGACGATGCCCGCGAGCGGCGTGTTGAAGGCCGCCGACAGGCCGGCCGCCGCGCCCGCCAGCACCAGTTGCCGTTCGATCAGTGCGTTCGAGCGCGGGTAGAGGCGGCGCAGGTTGAACATCAGCGCCGCGCCGACCTGCACGGTCGGCCCTTCGCGCCCGATCGTGAAGCCGCCGAGTATCGCGAGAAACGACACGAGGATCTTGCCGAGCAGAATGGGGAACGTGAGCAGCCGCATGCCGGCGGCGCTGGTGTTCGAATGCAGCGTCGCGATGACCTGCGGGATGCCGCTGCCTTCGGAGCCGCGAAAGAAGCGTCGGGTAAGCCAGACCGACGCCGCCGCGACGGCGGGCGTCAAAAACAACGTGAGCCACCGGTGCTCGTTCTGCAGATGGAGGAAAGCGTTGTAACCGAAGTCGATCAGCCGCGCATAGAAGACGGCCGTGAGACCGACGGCGATCGCGCCCAGCCAGAAAATGCCGTACTGACGCCACAGACGCCGTACGCGCCGGCCGATGCTCGAGGACAGCAGGGGTGTCCGTGACATGGGGAGTCGGGCTGGGAAATGGGCAAATTATAGTCGCCTCGCAGGCGGTGGCACGGCGAAAGCGGGCCGGATGGTTGCCCGAATGACCCGGCTGCGGGCGGCGGCCTGTCAAGGGAAGTAACGTCTGGTAACGACGCGGCAGGTCCGGCAAGATTTGCTGCTGCCCATTTTGCGGGCAATTGTCGGGATGGTCAGCTAAAATTGCAGATTGCTAGCAAGCAGCCACAGCAGCCACAACACGGGCCATCAATGAAGCGAATTCTCATCGTCAAAGTCACCTCCATGGGCGACGTGATACAGGCTCAGCCGATCGTATCGGATCTGAAGCGCGCGTTTCCCGGCGTCGAGGTCGACTGGGCAGTCGACGAATCGTTCGCCGAGATTGCCCGCTGGAATCCCGGCACCGACCGTGTGCTGTGCGCACCGCTGCGCCGCTTCAAGAAGGCGCGTCGCTGGTCGGATTTCAAGGCGATCTGGGAGTCGATCGCCGAACTGCGCGCGTATCGCTACGACGTCGCGCTCGATATTCACGGCGTCTACAAGAGCGCGATCATCTCGTTCCTGTCGCGCTCGCGAAAGCGCCTCGGTTATGGCAACAAGCATCTCGGCGAGCGCGGCGCCGCATTCGCCTATACGGGCCGGTTCATGCCGCCGCGCGATCGCAATGCCTGGAGCGGCATGCGCGAGACTGTCAGCACGGCGCTCGGCTATCCGCTCGATAATCCCCCTGACTACAACCTGCATATTCCCGCGCCGGCCAGGCCGCTCGTCGATACGGGCGGACGCCCGCTGGCGATGCTGTTCCACGCGGCATCCAAGGACGACAAGAAGTGGCCGGCAGCACACTGGATCGCGATCGCGCGGGACCTCGTGCGGCGGGGCTTCCATGTCGTCGTGCCGTGGGGGTCGCAGGCTGAGCGCAGCGAGGGGCTCGCGATCGTCGATCAGGTGGAAGGCGCGGAACTGCTGCCGCAACTGAGCGTGACCGAAATCGCCCAGGTGCTCGCGGCGTCGGACTTTGTGATCGGCGTGGATACGGGCTTCGTCCATCTGGCGCACGCGCTCGGCAAGCGCACCGTGATGATCTTCATCGCGACGTCGCGGGAAACGTTTGAGAATAACGTGCCGTTCCGGTCGGTTTCGATTGGGGATGGCAATTCGGTGCCGCCCGTCGCCGAGGCGCTGGCCGCCATCGATCACGTGCATGCCGACCCGCTCAGTCTCGGCGGGCAGGGCAAATCGGTCGCCGCGGCCTGAGGTCGACTGGGGAAGCGGGCGGGGCGCGAGAAAAAAGAAAAGAGGCGCACGCGCAATCGCCCAATTTCGGACGCCGTCGCGAGGCGCCTCTGAAAAGCCCGCGCCTGAAGCGCGCGGACCGAGAGGAAACCTGCAGAACAAACCTGTACAACATCCGTAAAGACCACGCGGGTGTGAACAAGTTCAACCATTTTTGATTTTTTTCGAATTTTGCGGCGACGCTTCGCGCGGGATTCGTGTCTGCCGTTTCCTTGTGACATGTGGCGATAGGTTCGCTTGATGCGCTCGCAATTGTCATTGCGCCCATTACACGCCTGTTAAAACTGTCGCTTTTCTTTTGGCTTTCGGCGGCGCGTTTCGCCGACGCTCGCGACGCATCCTGCTCCCATTCTCTCGAAGCCGCGCCCGCGAAGGCTTTCCGGGCGGCCTTCATGCGCTTTGACTCGTATCCCTGCCGTGCCGCGAGACTGTCATCGCGATGGTTCGCAGCGTAGCGGAGCGCTCGCCGCCTGTAACACAAGCCCAGTCGATGCTTACAAATTGCAACGGTCGCCCCTGTCAGGTTCGTGTTCAATCGAGGTCATTCGGGGTTCGCTCGAATAAAACGATACTGACTCGAAAGGGAGAAAAAAACGTGAAACGCTTGATCTTGGCTTTGGTGACGGGCGCGCTGCTGGCGGCATCGCTGAGCGGCTGTATCGTGGTGCCGGACGGTGGCTATCATCATCACGGCTACTACTATCGCTGATCGGGCAATGGATGCTGATGGCCGCTCAGGCCATCAGCATTTCGAAAGCGACGACGGCGGCGATGGCGGCCAGATTGGCCGCGACGGCTTCGACGACGATCCCTTTCCAGCTCGCCGGCTTGAAGCGCAGCGCGAGCAGCAGCGAGCCAAGCAGCGCCAGCGCGATGATGACGACGATATCCGCGTTGCCCAGGTGAAAGTTCATCGATGCCTCCCCGTTCAGCATGACTACATGACCGCTTGCTTTGATTCGAGTATAGGCAGGTCAAAAACGGCGGCAAGCAGGGGAGTTTCCCGGTTCTCGTTCGTACGGACTCAAGCTTCTTTGACAGGCTTACAAAACAAAAACGGCCCCGGCGCAATGCATCGCGCCGGGGCCGCTTCGCTTTCGACTTACGCCGATAGCCGATGAGTTACATCAACCGTGAATCGCGCGTTTCGCGCATGCACAGCACGCCGACCAGGCTCACCACGGCTGCCGTCGACACATACAGTCCCACCCACGACAGCCCGCCCTTCGCCGCCAGCATCTGCGCGATGTACGGCGCCACCGATGCGCCAAGAATCCCGCCCAGGTTGTACGCGACGCCCGCGCCCGTGTAACGCACGTTGGTCGGGAACAGCTCGGGCAGCAGCGCGCCCATCGGTGCAAATGTGACGCCCATCAGGAACAGCTCGATGATGAGGAACAGCTGCACGAGCGGCATCGAGCCGCTGCCGAGCAACGGCGCCATCGTGAAGCCCGACAGGATCGCGGCGATGCAGCCGACGATCAGTACCGGCTTGCGGCCGAAGCGGTCGCTGGCCCACGCGGACAGCGGCGTCGCGAGCGCCATGAAGACGACGGCGACGCACAGCATGCCGAGGAAGCTCTGACGCGAGATATGCAGCGCCGACACGCCGTACGACAGCGAGAACACCGTCGAGATGTAGAACAGCGTGTAGCAGACGACCATCGCAAGCGCGCCGAGCAGCACCGGTCCCAGATGACGGCTGAGCAGCGTCGCGACGGGCACGCGCACGCGCTCCTGGCGGTCGATCGCTGCCTGGAACGCCGGCGTTTCCGCGATTTTCAGGCGCACGTACAGGCCGAGCGCGACCAGCACCGCGCTGACGATGAACGGCACGCGCCAGCCCCAGCTGCGGAACTGCTCGTCGGACAGCGACAGCGCGAGGCCGAAGAACAGCCCGTTGGAGGCGAGAAAGCCGATCGACGGCCCGAGCTGCGGGAACATGCCGAACCAGCCGCGCTTGCCGGCGGGCGCGTTTTCAGTCGCGAGCAGGGCGGCGCCGCCCCATTCGCCGCCGAGGCCGATACCCTGGCCGAAGCGCAACACGCACAGCAAGATCGGCGCGAGGCTGCCAATCGAGTCGTAGCCGGGGACGAAGCCGATCAGCGTCGTCGACAGGCCCATGACCAGCAGCGACGCGACGAGCGTCGACTTGCGGCCGATGCGGTCGCCGAAGTGGCCGAACAGGAACGAGCCGATCGGCCGCGCGATGAACGCGATGCCGAACGTGACGAACGCCGACAGCGCTTGCGCCGTCGCCGAGCCGTGCGGGAAGAACACCGGGCCGATGACGAGCGCGGCGGCCGTTGCGTAGACGTAGAAGTCGTAGAACTCGATCGCGGTGCCGATGAAGCTCGCGAAGATCACGCGTGAAGCGTTGCTCTTTCGGTCTGCGCCGGGCTGCGCGCTAGAAAGGGGCGATGTGGACATGCAGGGTCTCCAAATGTCGTGACGCAGCCGCGGGGCGGGCGGCACGCGTTTGTGTGTCTGTTTGTGCGTCTAAGTGTGGAGCGAAGCGGGTGCGCGCGCAATTGTGCCCACAACGTGGCGAACAGCGGTGCAGGCGAACCTGCTACGCGAGACGTTGCATGTGCAACGAGTCGACAGCTTGCAACGTGCTGACGGGACTGCGCGCGTTGCGTTGCCGTCGGAGCGGGTGAAGCGGCGCGAAAGCGAAGCACGATGCAAACCGGGCGGACGCGCGCGCGGGTGGCGCGGCAACGTGACGGTCGTGCTGCGTGCGGCGGGCGGGTGAGCGCGCGGCACGCAGCGATGGCCGGAGATTCCGGCAGATGTTTAAAAAATTATAACGAGGGCGGGCGGGGCACAGCAAGGCGGGCGCTGCGTGCCGTTGTTTGCGGCTTCGTTGGAGCGGCTTGGGTTCCGTTTCGATGCGCTTCGATTCGCTTCGATGTGCGTTTGCTGCAGGCAGCCGAACGACGGCGTCGAGCCGCCGTGTTGGCGGAAACCTTGGCCCATCGAGCGCGGTTTCAATCGATCGTTTGTGCCTGCGGCGACGCGAACGTGCGCAACTGGAACTTGCCGTTGTCGTTGAAGAGCCAGTCTTCGAACATTTCCACCTGGCCTTTCGCGTTCAGCAGTTTCGGTGGCGGCAGAGGCAAGGGCGCCGAGCGTCGCAAGGAGGTGAGCGCCGTGCTCTCCGCTTCGTCGTCGCCGTTCGTGCGAAAGACGCTCGATGCGACGATCTGTCCATTGCGATCCACGACGAACGACACGACGACGAGCGAGCGCAGCATCGCCTGCGGAGTGCCGCGCAGTACGTACGACGGGTTGCGTTCGAGGATGCGTTGCGCGACGACCGAACGGTACTGATCGAGTGTCAGGCTGTTGATCGCCGCGGGCGGTGGTGTGACGACCGCGGGTCGCTGCGGCGGCGTGACGGTGAAGTTGCAGCCTGCGCAGAGCAGCGTGAAGGCGAGTGCCGCTGTTCGCCTGAATGTCGGGTTGATGCGGCCGGGAAGCGAGAGGGTAGACATCGCAATAACTCGCATGCGAGATGTATCTTCATCGTAGACGATGCGTGTTGCGATTCAATGAGCGTTGGTACGGATGTGAGAGGTAGCGCGCATGCGCGTGGCATAGGTTGGCGTTTGGCTTGGCTTGATGAAGTTTTGCAAAGGGGCTCTGGTAATGCGCGATCCTGTTTCGATTCTCGCTTCGTAAAGCTCCACATGGACAACCTGAGTGCCTTCAACCATTTTCACGATTGGTACATGGACACAATCCATTTATCGATAGAGCGAGAGACGCTGACGCTCGGCCTGTACCTGCAAGATCAACGAGCATCGGTGTCGTTCGTTGGGACGAATCGATGCCTGCTCGAAAATCTCGGGCCTCAGAATATCGTCTATGCGATCGAGATCGTTGAGCCAGGAACGTCGCGATTTGAGAAAGCGCAGCAGATACTCGCGAAGGCTGAACGATGGACCGATGGCCAGCCGGGGATCGTGGCGCAGGTTTTCTCAACGTGCGGGGCGGAACTTGTCGTTGAGTTTGACTCTTTGGAGATAGAGTCGCAGGCAAGCTGAAGAAAAAAACTGGCGGAGGGTGTGGGATTCGAACCCACGGAGGCCGTAAAGCCTCGCCGGTTTTCAAGACCGGTGCATTCAACCGCTCTGCCAACCCTCCGAGCCCGAAATTGTAACCTGGAACGCCAGGCCCTCGGGCAACAAACCACGAACCCGCTCACGAATCCTTCAAAAACAGCTCCTGAAGATCGTTGAGGAATGCCTGGCCGAGCGGCGTCGGCGCGATCTTTTCGTAGTCGCGCGTGATCAGCCCGCGACGCTCCGCTTCCTGCAAAGCCGGCTCGATCGATGTCATCGGCAGACCTGTGCGCTCGATGAACCGATGCACCGGAAACCCTTCCACCAGCCGCAGCGCGTTCAGCATGAATTCGAACGGCAGATCGCGCGTGCCGACTTCATGTTCTTCCTGCACGGCATTGCCCGAACGCGCCTCTTCTATAAACGACGCGGGATGCTTGTAGCGCATCTGCCGCAGGATGCGGTTCGGAAACGACAGCTTCGTATGCGCGCCCGCGCCGATGCCGAGATAGTCGCCGAAGCGCCAATAGTTCAGGTTGTGCTTGCTCTGCCGATGCGGCTTCGCATACGCCGACACCTCATACCGCTCATAGCCCGCTTCGCGCGTGCGTTCGTGAATCCAGTCCTGCATATCGGCGGACGAATCGTCGTCGGGCAGCGGCGGCGGAAACTTCGCGAACAGCGTGTTCGGTTCGAGCGTCAGGTGATACAGCGACAGATGCGGCGGCGCGAACGACAGCGCCGTTTCGATATCGGCCTGACACTCCGCCAAAGTCTGCTTCGGCAGCGCGAACATCAGGTCGAGATTGAAGTTATCGAACGTCGTCGCGGCAACCTCGACGGCATGGCGCGCCTGCGTCGCATCGTGAATGCGGCCGAGCGCCTTCAGATGCGTCTCGTTGAAGCTCTGGATGCCAACCGACAACCGGTTCACGCCGCTCGCGCGAAACTGCGCGAACTTGTCGGCTTCGAACGTGCCGGGATTCGCTTCGAGCGTGATTTCGGCGTCGGCATCGAGCGGCAGCAGCGCGCGCACGTCGGACAAGAGGCGATCGAGCCCCTTCGCCGACATCAGACTCGGCGTCCCGCCGCCGATGAACACCGTATGCACCTGCCGTCCCCACACGAGCGGCAGCGCCTGTTCGAGATCGCTGCGCAGCGCGTCGAGGTAATCGTCTTCGGGAAACGCGCCGCCTTTCGACTCGTGCGAGTTGAAGTCGCAGTACGGACACTTGCGCACGCACCACGGAAAGTGCACATAAAGAGCGAGCGGCGGCAGCGATGTCAAACGGATGCTGCCGGGCGACGTGAACGCCTTGATGACGCCGGCTCCCGTCGTTGATGCGTGGCTCACGCTTCCTCCTTCAGCCGCGCGAACAGCTGTTGCAACGCAATCGCGCGATGGCTGCTCGCGTTCTTCACGGCAGGCTCGAGTTCGGCCGCTGTCGCGTTCAGCGCCGGCAAAAAGAAGTACGGGTCGTAGCCGAAGCCGTTCGCGCCGCGCGGCGCATCGAGCATCTCGCCGTGCCAGCGGCCTTCGGCGATCAGCGGCTCGGGGTCGTCGGCATGGCGCACGAGCGCGAGCACGCAGAAGTAGTACGCGCGCCGGTCGCTCACGCCCTTCAGTTGCTCGACGAGGTGCGCGTTGTTCGCCGCGTCGCTTTTCTCACCGCCCGCGAGTTGCGCATAACGCGCCGAATAAACGCCAGGCGCGCCGCGCAATATGCGCACGCACAGGCCGGAATCGTCGGCGATTGCGGGCAGGCCCGTCAGCTTCGATGCGTGACGCGCCTTTGTCAGCGCGTTCTCGACGAAGGTCGGATGCGGCTCTTCCGCCTCCGGCACGTTCAGCGCGCCTTGCGGGATCAGCTCGATACCCGCCGTGCCGAACAGCGCCGCGAACTCGCGCAGTTTGCCCGCGTTGTTCGACGCGAGCACGATCCTGCCCAGCGGGTTGTCTTTTCGATCAGTCACCCTTCAACTCCAATGCTTCCTTTTGCTTCTCGATCAGCGTCCTGATGCCGCCTTGCGCGAGATCGAGCAGCTTGTTCATCTCATCGCGTGAAAACGGCACGCCTTCCGCCGTCCCCTGGATTTCGACGAAGCCGCCGTCGCCCGTCATCACGACGTTCATGTCGGTGTCGCACTGCGAGTCTTCGTCGTAGTCGAGGTCGAGCACGGGCAGGCCGTCGAACACGCCGACGGAAATGGCCGCGACGTAATCGTTGATCGGCGACGCTTCGATGCGGCCCGTTGCGAGCAGCTTCGCGACGGCGTCGTGCGCGGCGACGAACGCGCCCGTGATGCTCGCCGTGCGGGTGCCGCCGTCGGCCTGGATCACGTCGCAATCGATATTGATCGTGCGCGCGCCGAGCCGTTCGAGATCGAACACCGAGCGCAGCGCGCGGCCGATCAAACGCTGGATTTCCTGCGTGCGGCCCGTCTGCTTGCCGCGCGCGGCTTCGCGGTCGCTGCGCGTGTGCGTCGCGCGCGGCAGCATGCCGTATTCGGCCGTCAACCATCCCTGGCCGCGGTCGCGCAGAAACCCGGGCACGCTTTCGGCGACGCTCGCCGTGCAGATCACCTTGGTGTCGCCGAATTCGACCAGCACGGAGCCTTCCGCGTGCTTCGTGTAATGGCGCGTGATGCGCACGTCGCGCAGCTGATCGGCGGCGCGGCCGCTGGGGCGTTTCGTGATGTCGTTCATCGTCGGAATTGAAGGGAATGAAGGGGAAGAGAGGGCGGAAGGAAACCGCAATTTTACCGCCGATCGCGCCGCCGCCGCCCGTGCGCTTCAACCCGATGCGCCGCGCCGGGAGCGCTGCCTGGCAGCTCGCCGGCCAACGCGTCACGAAAGCCGTCTGCCCGGGCTTACCCGAAAGCCGCTTCCGGCAGGTGTCGCCGGTAAAGATGGGATAATGCGCGTTCCCCGCCTCGCGTCTCGTAAACGCCGGGCGACTCGAATCCCTGGTCGTGCGATGTGATGTTCGCGCGACCACAATCGCGAGACCTATCATGATCTACAGTATGACTGGCTATGCGAGCGCCACGCGCGAACTCGCAGCGGCAACGGGCAACGGCGGCATCAGCGTATCCGTCGAATTGCGCACGGTGAACTCGCGCTTTCTCGATCTCAACTTCCGGATGCCGGAAGACGTGCGTGTCTGCGAGCCGACGCTGCGCGAAATGCTGATGAGCAAGCTGTCGCGCGGCAAGGTCGATATCCGTATCAACCTGCAGCGCAGCGAGCAGTCGGCGAACGCAGGCGCGGTCAATCGCGACGCGCTGCAACAGCTTGCCTTGCTCGAGCGGTCGGTGCTCGCGGCGTTTCCTGAAGCGGGCCGTCTGCGCACGGGCGAAATCCTGCGCTGGCCGGGCGTACTGGCCGAGAGCGGCGTGTCTCCGGAAGTGCTGCGCGATGCCGTGCTCGAATGCGGCAAGCAGGCAATCGGCGATCTGATCGATGTGCGCGGCCGCGAAGGCGCGCAACTCGCGACGATGCTGCTGAACAACGTCAGCGAGATGGAAGCCATCGTCACGAAGATCACGCCGCTCGTGCCGGAGTTGATCGCGAAGCATCAGCAGAAGATCGTCGAGCGTTTGCAGGAAGCGCTTGGCATCGCCGCGCCCGACCAGTCGGCGACGATCGTGTCGCGCGAAGAGATCGCCGAGCGCATCCGTCAGGAAGTGACGATGTACGGAATTCGTATCGACATCGCGGAAGAACTGTCGCGCCTCACCGCGCACCTGAACGAAACGCGCCACGTGATTCAAAAGGGCGGCAAGGTCGGCAAGCGTCTGGACTTCATGATGCAGGAGCTGAACCGCGAAGCGAACACGCTGGGCTCGAAAGCGGCCGCGAAGGAACTTGCAGATTCTTCGATGACGCTCAAGCTGCTCATCGAACAGATGCGCGAACAAGTACAAAACCTGGAGTAATAGGGGAGTCTCACCAGCATGACCGAAACCAAACGCGAAAGCAGCGCACCGCGCAATCCGTACGCAGGCGTCTATCCCGGCAACCTGTTCATGGTTGTCGCGCCGTCGGGCGCCGGCAAGTCGACGCTCGTCAACGCGCTGCTCGCGCGCGACCCGGCGATCCGTCTGTCGATTTCGTACACCACGCGCCCGCCGCGTCCGAAGGAGCAGGACGGCGAGCACTATCACTTCACGACCATCGAAGATTTTCTCCAGCGTCACGACGCGGGCGAGTTCCTCGAAAGCGCGGAAGTGCACGGCAACTACTACGCGACCTCGCGTGTGTGGATCGAAGAGCAGATGAAAAGCGGCCATGACGTGCTGCTCGAAATCGACTGGCAGGGCGCGCAGCAGGTGAAGAAGCAGTTCCGCAATGCCGTCGAGATTTTCATTTTGCCGCCGTCGCTCGAAGCGCTCGAAGAGCGTCTGAAGAAGCGCGGCCAGGACGAGCCGAACGTGATCACGCGACGTCTTCTCGCAGCGGGCAGCGAGATGGCGCACGCGGCGGAAGCGGAGTATGTCGTGATCAACGAAAACTTCGATCGCGCGCTGGCTGAACTGCAATGCCTCGTGTCGGCGACGCGCTCGCGCTTCGCATCGCAATACGCGCGCCACACGGACCTCTTCATGCAGCTCGGCATTCACTTGCCGCACGCGTGATACGGGCGAGGTCGGAAGGACATAAGGTAGAATAACCAACATACAGAGAAGGAATTTTCAACATGGCCCGCATTACCGTCGAAGACTGTCTGAAACAGATCCCGAATCGCTTTGAACTGGCGCTTGCTGCGACCTATCGCGCACGTCAGCTCGCTCAAGGCCACACGCCGAAAATCGAAAGCCGCGACAAGCCCACCGTGGTCGCGTTGCGTGAGATTGCGGCCGGCCAGGTTGGCGTCGAAATGCTGAAGAAGGTGCCCGTCTAAGGCACGCTCCAACGTTTGATCGTCATGTAACTCAACCCAATGCGTGCAGACGGCACTATCGACACGGAGGCGACCATGAGCACCGACCCCTCGCCATCCGCAACGGAAGTGGACCACGCTGCCCACGAACACGATAGCGACTCGCCATCGTCTGCACGCAAGTACATCGACGCGGTCCTCGAACAATCGTTTCGCCATCTGTTCGGACCAACCGCCACGCCGGAGCAGCCGCGCCGGCATGACGTCGTCTCCATCGCCAAGCTGACTACCGCGCTTTCGGACTACCTGAGCCCGGAAGAGATCAAAGAGGTCAAGGCGGCCTTCCACTTCAGCGACGAAGCCCACCTCGGGCAATACCGTCAAAGCGGCGAGCCCTACATCACGCACCCGGTTGCCGTCGCGGAAACGTGCGCGTCCTGGAAGCTCGACGCGCAGTCCATCATGGCGGCGCTGCTGCACGACGTGATGGAAGATCAGGGCGTGACCAAGACCGAACTCGCGGAGCGGTTCGGCCCGAAGGTCGCAGAACTGGTCGACGGGTTGTCGAAGCTGGACAAGATGGAGTTTCGCAGCCGCGAGGAAGCGCAGGCGGAGAACTTCCGCAAGATGCTGCTCGCGATGGCGCGCGACGTGCGCGTGATTCTCGTGAAGCTCGCGGACCGGCTTCACAACATGCGTACGCTCGGCGCCGTGCCGCCGGAAAAGCGCCGCCGCGTCGCGCGCGAAACGCTCGATATCTACGCGCCGATCGCGCACCGGCTCGGCCTGAACAATACCTATCGCGAGCTGCAGGACCTGAGCTTCGCGAACTTCAATCCGCACCGTTACGCGACGCTGGAAAAAGCGGTGAAGGCTGCGCGCGGCAATCGCCGCGAAGTGGTCGGCAAGATTCTCGAATCCGTCCAGCGCGCAATTTCGGACGCGAAGCTCGACGCCGAAGTGACGGGCCGCGAGAAAACCATCTTCAGCATCTACAAGAAGATGCGCGACAAGCAGTTGTCGTTCTCGCAGGTGCTCGATGTGTACGGCTTCCGCGTGGTCGTCGAGAATCCGCTCGAATGCTACACCTGCCTCGGTGCGCTGCATGCGCTCTACAAGCCGGTGCCGGGCAAGTTCAAGGACTACATCGCGATTCCGAAGGTCAACGGCTATCAGTCGCTGCACACCACGCTGGTCGGCCCGTTTGGCGCGCCGATCGAATTCCAGGTGCGCACGCGCAAGATGCACGAGATCGCGGAAGCGGGCGTCGCTGCGCACTGGCTGTACAAGAACGGCGGCGCCGATCTGAACGACGTGCAGAAGCGCGCGCATCAGTGGCTCAAGTCGCTGCTCGACATTCAGAGCGAAGTCGGCGATTCGAGTGAATTCCTCGAACACGTGAAGATCGACCTCTTCCCGGATGCCGTCTACGTGTTTACGCCGAAGTCGAAGATCATGGCGCTGCCGCGCGGCGCCACGGCGCTCGACTTCGCGTATTCGATCCACAGCGACCTGGGCAACCAGTGTGTCGCGGTGAAGATCAACAATGAACTGCTGCCGCTGCGTACCGAGTTGAAGAGCGGCGATATCGTCGAAGTGATCACGGCGCCGTATTCGAAGCCGAACCCCGCGTGGCTCGGCTTCGTGCGCACCGGCAAGGCGCGCACTGCGATCCGCCACTATCTGAAGACGATGCGCCTGAACGAGTCGGTGCAGCTGGGCGAACGTCTCGTCGATCAGTCGCTCAAGGGCTATGGGCTCGCGCTCTCCGACGTCACGCCGGAAGTGTGGGACAAGCTCGTGCTATGGACGGGCAACAAGAACCGCCAGGAAATCTTCGCGGATATCGGTCTTGGTAGGCGTGTGGCGGCCGTGATGGCCAAACGGATCGAAGTGCTGATGAACGGCCGCGAGGGTCACGACGGCGACGACGACCACCCGCGCGAGCATGGCACGTCGACTGCGCCGCCCGTGGTCATCACGGGCACGGAAGGGATGTCGGTGCAGTTGTCGGCGTGCTGCCGCCCGATTCCCGGCGACGACATCATGGGCTACATCGGCATCGGCCTCGGTATGGCGATTCACACTACCGATTGCCGCGTCGCGCAACGCATTCACCGGCGTGATCCGGGCCGCTGGATCGACGTCGCATGGGCGCCGCAGCCGGGCCGCCTGTTCGATGTCGCGATCAAGGTGCTGGTCAAGAATACGAAGGGCGTGTTCGCACGCGTTGCCGCGGATATCACGTCCGCCGACGCGAACATCGTTCACATTGCGATGGACGAAGACCAGTCGCAGGAATCGACGGTGCTGCGCTTCGTCATCCAGGTCAGCGACCGCGTGCATCTGGCCAACGTGATGCGCCGCGTGCGGACCAATCTCGACGTGATGCGCATCGCGCGCGAACGGCCGAGCGAAGAAGGGCATCGTCATCACGACGGCGGCATGCGGATCGACCGCGAGCGCGCCGATTACTGAAATCGAAGTTGGGAGGCGGGCGCGTCGCTTGCACTTGTTTTGCACGATGACGCTCTGCCTTTGCCTGTCCACAGGAACAACGCGATGAACGTAGCTGATCTCTCCGATCTGGCGCTCGACTACTGGGTCGCGCGCAGCCTGCACGACTTCGTGCGCGAAATCTACTTTACCGACAGCGGGCGCGTCGTCTCGATACGCGGCAACGATCGTGGCCGTCCGTGGGATGGGCGCTTCACGCCGTCGACGTCATGGGAGGCGGCGGCCGTCGTGCTCGAGCGCGCGCAGCGGCTCGAAGTGCGCGAGCGCACGCGCGACGGCGCGGCACATTGCGTCGCGGACTTCGAGGGCGGCCACCGGACGGTGTCCGCGCATGGCGAATCGCTGCGTATCGCGCTTCTGAGGGCGTTCGTGAGCAGCCAGTTCGGCGATACCGTCGACGATGTTCTCCGTCAGCCCCAGTCGCTGTTTGGCACGCGTGCGACGCCGATCGGCGAGCAGACGGCGGCGCTGGGCGTCGAGAACGAGCTGCCGAAACCGGATGGCGAGATCGGTGATATCAAGTCGGCGCCGCGCTGAAGCGACGGGCCGTTCGTTGTCGCCAGAACGCTCGCCGCTGACAGAGAAAAGCAGGAAGGGAAAAGACAAAGGGCCTTCCGGATGGAAGGCCCTTCATGGGTGGTGCGGCTGGCAGGATTCGAACCCACGACCCCTTGGTTCGTAGCCAAGTACTCTATCCAACTGAGCTACAGCCGCACGCTAAACTTGAACTGCTCGGGCAACGCATGCTGCTTTGCGTACACCCCGGTGAAACGAAAGGGCCTTCCCGGAGGAAGGCCCTCGTAAAAAGTGGCGCGGCTGGCAGGATTCGAACCCACGACCCCTTGGTTCGTAGCCAAGTACTCTATCCAACTGAGCTACAGCCGCACGCAGAAATGAGATTATAGCAAGGTATCGGAAAAAGGGAAGGGGCGCCCGGGAAATTTGTGACAGCAGCCGTATCATGTAGGCTAGAGATGCGGATGTCCGCTTCAATGCTGAACCACCATGAATAAAGCCTTTGTCAAAGAATCGACTGACGAGAACGACGACGATCTCGAAGCCGCGCAACCCGACATGCCCGCGGGTGCGAAGAACTACATCACGCCCGCCGGCTACCGGCGACTGCGTGACGAGTTGCTGCACCTGATCGACGAGGCGCGGCCGGAAGTGGTGAAGCTGGTGTCGTGGGCGGCGTCGAACGGCGACCGTTCGGAGAACGGCGATTACATCTACGGCAAGCGGAGGCTGCGCGAGATCGACCGGCGTATCCGCTTTCTCACCAAGCGTATCGATCTCGCCGAAGTCGTGAACAGCAGCCGCCAGGAAAACACGGATCAGGTGTTTTTCGGTGCGACCGTCGAATACGCGACGGAAGACGGCGAGACGCATACGGTGAGGATCGTGGGCATCGATGAGGTGAATCTGGATGAAGGGCACGTCAGCTGGATTTCGCCTATCGCGCGTGCGCTGCTGAAGTCGAAGGTCGGCGATCAGGTGACGTTGCATACGCCTGCCGGGCCGCAGCCGATCGACGTGCTCGACGTAGCGTATCCGACGCGTGAAGAAGAGGAGGCTTGAGTCCTCTCCCGTCTGAGAACGCGTAGGCCAATGCCGCAGGAAGCGGGCTCGACCGAACGCCGAAGCCCGGACGAAAAAAAGGCGCCGCAAGCGGCGCCTTTTTCATGCTGCAAGTACTGCTGATGCTTAGAAGCGGTGACGCAGACCAGCCGTCACAGCAACTTGCTTCTCGTTCGCCGACGCGTTCAGGCCATTGATGTTGGCGTTGACGAGCGAGTTTTCGCTGACTTGCTGGTATTCGCCCTGCAGGTACACGTCGGTACGCTTCGACAGCGCGTAAGCCGTTTGCAGGTTGAACTGGTTCCAGTGCGGGTGCTCGCCACCCAGGCTTGCCTTCGTGTACGTGTACGAGCCAGCGATGCTGATTGCCGGCGTCAGAGCGTAGCGTGCGTTCGCTTCGTAGTTCTGGAAGTGACCGCTGTCGCCGCCGAAACGGTTCTGCAGGCCCTGGTTGCCCGATGCGCCCTGGTTGATGCCAGCCATCTTCGACAGGTTCGTTTGCGAGTACACGAGGCCGACCGTTGCCGGGCCGAACGTGTAGTTGCCGCCTGCGCCCCACGTTTGCTGGCGGCCAGCGAAGAACGTGTTGTCGCCGTTGACTGCGCCGCCGGTGTTAAACGCAGCAGCTGAGCCCGTCGCGCCGTTGCTGTTCAGTTGCAGGTAAGCAGCAGCGAAGTTGAAGCCGGCGAAGCTGTACGACGCACCCGCGCTGTATGCACGGTTGTTCGAGAAGCCGTCAGCCTGGTTCGAGAAGCCGTACAACGCGCCGAACTTGAAGCCCGCGTAGTTCGCGCTCTGGTACTTGACCGAGTTGTTGACGCGGAACGAGTTGTTCAGGTTGTCGTTGTCGAACGGGTGGGCGAACTGCGTGCCACCGTATTGCGTGCCCGTCAGCGACAGCGGACCAACGTAGTCGACCATGCTGTCATATTGACGGCCGAGGGTCACAGCGCCGAACTGCTCGCTTGCCAGACCAACGAACGCCTGACGGCCGAACAGACGGCTTTGCTGCTTGAGCGTGCCGTCATTGATGCCGAAACCGTTTTCCAACGTGAAGATAGCCTTCAGGCCGCCGCCGAGGTCTTCAGCGCCACGCAGGCCGAAACGGCTGCCGTTCACCGAGCCGCTCGTCATCTGGACGTTGCTGTGACCTTGGCCCGGAGCAGTTGCCTGGTTGTTGGTATACGTGATGCCGGCGTCGATCAGGCCGTACAGCGTGACGCTGCTTTGAGCGTGCGCAGCGGTTGCGAAAACGCCCGAGAGGGCCGCGACCATGAGAGTCTTTTTCATCTTTGTAACTCCGAGAACAGGATGGGTTTTGGAAACCCAGGCTTGAAGGAAACTTCACGCGAATGCTGCGAGAGGCAAGGTCGCGTGAACAACGCACGGTGACCGACGTGCGTTCGTTTCCGGGTAGGCAAAGTGTAGAGACGTGACCCGCCCGATGGCCGTTCCGAAATCAGCAATAAAGTATTACGTGATAGGAAATTATCGAGATGGAGGCTTAAAGCCTTATTGATAAAGGCTTTGCGGCCGATTGGCTCGTGCCAGCCCCAGGTGTCAACCTTTGCGCGTTGTTCAATTACGACATGAAATGACGTGCAAAAACAACGCAAAAATCGCTGAATCGCGATTGTTGTCAGCTCTGCAATAGTTGATTGCGAGAGTCGAAGCTAATCAAATCCACCACGGGCGCTATACTGAAATCTCTGCTTTTCGAAGCAGACTTTTTCGTTGACGAAAAAGATCTCCAAACCTTTGTCGGCGCGACTTCTCAAGAGTCGCGCTTTTTTTTGCTTTTTTGCCTCCGGCTACTGCGTTGACTTATTGACGCTTTCCATCCGGGCTAACCGGGGCGAGTTCGAGTCCCGGCGTCAAGGTCCAATCTTCGATCACGTAATGACGCGCGTCCATTGGGGATGACAGCAGGTTCTGCCAGTGGTCGCCGTGCCACATCGGGTCGAACTCCAGCAGGGACGGGCGTTGCGAAGCTGTTTCGGAGAGCGGTGCGCCCTTCGTGGATGGCAACAGTTGTGCGGCGATGCGGCGAAGGGTATCGAACAACATGGCATTTCTCCGATTGCAAACTGCTGGCTGAAATCTTGCGTTTGACAGTTCACCTTAACAAGTCGTGAAAACACTTACGAATGACACGTTTTGTTACATACCGGAAAAGTTTTCTGACATCTAATTGTTAGACAAGTCAGATCGGCAATTCAGACCGGTTGGAATTATGAGCCAGCTGAATAATTCCTGACTTTATGTTCGCTTTAACAGCGCATTTGACGTGCATCCAGTTTTCGATTTGAAACCGCTTGACGCTTATATCCGCTTCCCCTTATAAATGCCTTGCTGGATTTCCGATGGCGAAACCTTGATTGTGCATCGCGCATATATTCACGGTTTGCGGAATCGTGAATCGTAATCGGCATTAACGGCATTACCTGTCTTATCAAATTGAGGAAAAGTGGAACATGGAAACTGGTATCGTCAAATGGTTCAACGATGCTAAGGGCTTCGGCTTCATCACGTCCGACGCGGGCGGCGAGGACCTCTTCGCGCACTTCTCGGAAATCCGCGCGGACGGCTTCAAGTCGCTGAAGGAGAACCAGCGCGTGTCGTTCGAGGTGAAGGCTGGACCCAAGGGCAAGCAGGCTGCGAACATCCAGCCGCTGTAATACGCGGCCGAGCCGCTGGCTCTCAGGATAAACCCTCGTTCACGAGGGTTTTTTATTGCCTGCAATCCAGAATTAATCCGCTCCCAAGTCAGTCCGAAGGAGAATGCTGTTCGAAAACGCCCGACAGTTTCTTTCGACCGCACATCAATATGTCATATTCGTGTAATCCCTGATTGATGATTTATTTATGGTCACTCAGTCGAATAAACGTATTCCCATCGGCCCCTTCACCGATCGTGCATCATTTCCCGCTGTTCGACATTGCCCGCGCAACGGCCGCCGCCGATAGGGCATACTTGTGCAAAGTTATGCATTGCACAGTTTCCTCACATGTCTGAACTGCTTCTGTTTGAACCGGCCCTCGATGTGCCGATTGTTTTTGTCGACCTGGAAACGACGGGTGGTTCCGTCGGCGATCACCGGATCACTGAAATCGGCGTCGTCGAACTGGGGCCGGATGGTGCGTCCACGTGGACCACGCTCGTTGACCCCGGCCAGCCGATCCCGCCTTTCATCCAGCAGTTGACGGGCATCACCAACGCGATGGTGCGCGGCGCGCCCACCTTCGAGTCGATTGCCGCCGATCTTTTCGCGCGGCTCGACGGCAAGCTTTTCATTGCGCATAACGCGAACTTCGACCGTGGATTTTTGCGCAGCGAGTTCCAGCGCGTGGGCTTCACGTTCAATCCCGATATGTTGTGCACCGTGCGTCTTTCGCGCGCGCTGTTTCCTGCCGAAAAGCGTCACGGCCTCGACGCGCTCGTGGAACGGCATGCGCTCGTGCCGTCGGACCGGCACCGCGCGCTTGCCGATGCCGATCTGCTCTGGCAGTTCTGGCAGCGGTTGCACGGCCTCGTTCCCGTCGAGGTGCTGCGTGCGCAAATCGACAAGACCATGCGCCGGTTCCGGATCGCGGGTGATATCACGGAAGAACTGCTCGATACCGCGCCTGCCGGCTGCGGCGTCTACGCGTTCTATGGCGAGAACGACGCGCCGCTATACGTCGGACGAAGCGTGCGCGTGCGCCAGCGTCTGCGCACGCATCTGACGGGCGAGCGCCGTTCGTCGAAAGAGTTGAAGCTCGCACAGCAGGTGCGCCGCGTCGAGTGGCGCGGCACAGGCGGGGAAATCGGCGCGCTGCTTGCCGAAGCGCAAATGATCGCGGCGCTTCGCCCGCCGCATAACCGCGTGCCGCGCGTGAGCCGCGCCGATCCCGTTGACGCCCCCTGGCCTTACGACGGCGCAATCGCGTTCGAGGAGCGGGACGCGGCCGAGGGGGCGCGCGTGTTCCATGTCGTGGATCAGTGGCGCTATCTTGGACACGCGCCGTCGCTGGCCGAGGCATCGACGCTGCTCGCCGCGAGCGTCCTTGGCGCGTTCGAGCTATCGACGTGGCGCGTTCTGCAGTCGCATCTCGCACGCGGCCTGAGTGTGCTGCCGCTCAGCCGTCAGGCCGTCCAGCCCGAGGCAGGCGCCAGCCTCGCAGCGGCGCCCGCCGACGCAGCCTAGCCCGTCGCTCCGACACCGCCCGATTCGCACACGTGCCCGAGCGCGCGCGTCAGCGCTGCATTGCGGGTGTTGTCGTAGCGAGTGAGCGACTTCCAGTTGTCGATGCCGCGCGCCACGCGCGTCGGGCAATCGTCCTGCGCGCGCAGCGTCTGAACGCGCGCGAGCGCGGTGATCAGCGATTGCGTCAACTTATCCAGCTGTGGCCTGAGGCTCGTCGCGAGATCCGGCGCCGCGCCTTCGGGCGGGCGGCTTGCGCGCCACGTGTCGAAGAGTGCGTTCTGCACTTCCTTGCTCGCATCGATCTGATCCTGGAAAAACTCATGCGCGAACGCCGGGTCCACGCCAGCGCGCGCTGCGCGCTTTTCGACGTCGGCGAGCAAGGCCTGCTCGCGCGGCGTATCGGTGATCGGCTGATGATGCGCCCACTTGTAACGCGCGACAGGCTCGGCAAGCGACAGTCGCTGCGACACGAGTGCAATCAGATTCGTCAGCGCGGTGTCGTCGCCGTCGGCGCGGGCGGATACCGGCGTGAAGGCGAGGGCTGAAGCGAACAGGATCGCGCCAAGCGCGCCGATGAGATTCGGACGGGTCATTGAGCTTGATGCAGCACGCGGCCGCCTAAGAGATAAAGGAAAAGACAGAAGAATAGACGAAGCGCGGGAAGATGCGCCATGCATGCGCAACATGCGCAGGCAAAGCGAAGAAGAGGAGGGGTGAGTGTCGAACTCGAACGGACGCGCGAACCCGCGACACAATGACGCGTCGTCAGCGGCGCTCAGCAGAACGAAATCAGCGTTGAGCCAGGCCGGAACATCGGCGCGCGCCAACGCCACGCGTCAATCAATGAAGCGTGTAGACGCGCATCAGCACTACGCGCATGCATCCGCTGCGCGACCCCCGATGCTGCAATGCACAGATCGACCGTTACTTCGACTCGCACATCTTGCGTTGTTCGTCAAAGAACGCGCGAACATGCTCGGGCAGTTCCGCGACCAGAAACTCAACGCCTGCAGGTTCCGGATCCGGGCTGAGCACCTTGTCGGGGGTCGGAATCTTTGGCGGTCTGCTATCCATGATGGGTTCTCCTTTACGAATTCATTATGTCCCTCAGCACGCGTGGCGTACCAGCGCTGCCGCATACAGCCGATGTTTTGGCGCGCTCTTTGTTGCTTTAACGGCACACGCTCCCAGGGATTGAAGCGCCTTGTTTAAAATTTGACGATTGTCGGTATTGCAGTACGTCTAAAGACTGTCTCGCGGCCGCTTGCTATACTGCGCGCGCTCACTTTTTCCAAGTCGCGATGACACGTTCGACACGCTGGATCGGCCTCGTATGGCTGGCGCTGGTACTCAATGTACTGTCGCCTGTCATCGGCTATGCGCGTGCTCCGGGCGCTCAAGGCCCGCTATCCGTCGAGCTTTGTCACGCAGCCGGTGCGCAGAACGTCGTCATCGATCTCGATGGTTCGCACGACAACACGTCGAAGACGCACCTCGTCGTTCCCCACTGTGTCTACTGTCCGGGCTTTGCCGCCAACTTCGCGCTTGGCAGCAGCGTCCCGTTCGTTGTGCCTTCCGTCCGCACGCTTGCGTACTCGCAAGCCATCGAGCCGGAGGCCGTCTTTGTGCGCCGCAGCGTACGCGTCGCACAGCCTCGCGCACCACCTGTCCCGTCGATCTGAAGCTAGCTGTCTCAGCCAGTCCGCTTGCCCGCGTCTGACGTCGTTATGACGTAGCGGGCGGCGGGCCGCCATGCGCGCCTCTTTGTCCCGAGTGCTCTGTCCGCCCGTGTTCTTCACGCGGCGCAGTGCGGCGACATCCGGGTCGGCATGGCGCCTTCGATCATGTCCACAGGACTCATATGCGCATCGTTTCCGCTGCGCTGTCCGCACGCACGCGGCTATCGCTCGCGTGCGCGGCAGTGTTCGCCGTTCAACCCGCCTGGGCCGACGAAAGTACGACCGATCGTGCCGTCATCGACCATTCCGCGTCCGATACTTCGGTCTCCCATCCTTCTGTAACGAACAGCTCCGCGAATTCGTTGACGGAACCTGCCAACACATTGCAGGCCGTCAGCGTGACAGCCGCGCGCACCGCGCCGACGTTCGCGCCCGATACGCCCGGCGTCGTCGAGACCGTCACGCGTGAGCAGATCGACGCGCGCAATATCGTCAACACGGAAGACGCCCTCAAGTACGCGCCGAACGTGATGGTGCGCAAGCGCTTCACCGGCGACCGCAACTCGGTCTTCGCCGGCCGCGACTTCAACGAACTGCAAAGCGCGCGCGGTCTCGTCTATGCCGACGGGCTGCTGTTGTCGAACCTGCTGGGCTCGAGCTACGCGTATCCGCCGCGCTGGTCGCTGATCGCGCCCGACGACATCGCGCAGGTCGAAGTGCTGTATGGCCCGTTCTCGGCGCTGTATCCGGGCAACTCGATCGGCTCGACGGTGCAGATCACGACGCGCAAGCCGGAGAAGCTCGAGGCGTCGCTGGATACGCAGCTTTTCACGCAGCATTACGACGACGCGTACGGTTTCTCGAAGAACTTCGGCGGCAATCACGAGACGGCGCATATCGCCGATCGCGTCGGCCGTTTCTGGTATTCCCTGACGCTCGACCGCCTCGAGAACAACAGCCAGCCGCTGCAGTACGCGAGCCCCAACAGCACGTACAACGCGAAGCTCGGCGCGCCCGTCGCGGTGACGGGCGCGGCCACGGACATCGGCCCGAACGGCCAGCCGCGCGTGATCGTCGGTCCGCAGATGATGGAGCGCACCGAGCAGATCAACGAGAGCGTGCGCATGGGCTACGCGATCACGGATCACGTCGACGCGACGCTCACACTCGGCCATTGGGAAAACCACTACAAGGACCGCGCGCAGACGTTTCTGACGGACGCCGCGGGCAACCCCGTCTATGCGGGCAACGTAACGATCGGCGGGAAGAACTACACGATCTCGCCGACGGCGTTCTCGCCCGCCAATGGCGATCAGGAGAACTGGCTCTACGCGTTCGGGCTGAACGGACGGCTCGATTCGGGCTGGAAGCTGTCGGGCATCGTATCGGCGTATGACGTGTCGCGCGACACGCTGCGCTCGTCGACGACTGCGCCGCCCGCGGCATACGGTGGCGGCCCCGGCACGATCTTCTACGGCGACGGCACGGGCTGGCGCACCTTCGACCTGAAAGCGGAATCGCCGTTGTACGCGGGCCATGCGCTGACGGTCGGCTATCACTTCGACAACTACTTTCTGCGCAACGAGACGTACAACACGCCCGACTGGCTGAACGGCTCGCCGTCGACGCTCGCCAGCACCTATCGCGGCGACACGCGCACCCAGGGGCTGTACGGCCAGGACGCCTGGCGATTCGCGCCCGGCTGGCTCGCGACGCTCGGCCTGCGCTACGAGCGCTGGGACGCGTACGACGGCGCGCTCGGCAACGGCTCGTCGACCTTCGGTTACGCGGACCGCAGCGCGAACGCGCTGTCGCCGAAAGCGTCGGTGCAATGGCAGGCGACGCAAGACTGGCTGTTTCGTCTGTCGTTTGCGACGGGTACGCGTTTTCCGAGCGTCGCCGAGCTGTTCCAGGGGACGATCTCGAACAACGCGATCGTCAACAACAATCCTGGGCTGAAGCCGGAAAAGGCGATCGACTGGGACTTCACGGCGGAACGCGACGTCGGTGTGGGCGTCGTGCGGGCCAGCGTGTTCCAGAGCGATCTGCGCGACGCGATCTACAGTCAGACGACCGTCAGCGGTTCGACGACCGTCACGAACATCTCGAACGTCGACCGCGTGCGTGTGCGCGGCGTCGAACTCGCATTCTCCGGACAAAACGTGCTGCTGCACGGGCTCGATCTCGACGCGAACGTGACGGCGACCCACTCGAAGATTCTCGCCGACGCGGCGAACCCGTCGTATGTCGGCAAGCGCTTCCCGCGCATTCCCGTGGTGCGGGCCAACCTGCTCGCGAACTACCACTTCACGCAGCAGTGGCAGGGCAGCGTGGGACTGCGCTACTCGGGCCGCCAGTACAACACGCTCGACAACAGCGACATCAATCCCGACGTCTACGGCGGCACCAGTTCGTTCTTCGTGATCGATCTGAAGGCGCGCTATCAGGTCGGCAAGCACTGGCTCGCGTCGGTTGGCATCGACAACCTGACGGACCGCCGCTACTACGTCTTTCACCCGTATCCGGGCCGCACCTTCTACGGAGAACTCAAATGGATGCTTTAAGAAAATGGGCGGCCGTGTGGGCCGTTGGCTTCTCATTGACGCAGCCGCTGATGGCGCATGACGCATCGGGCGACGCGCACGCCGCGCATGGCATGCAGATGGACATGGCGGGCAGTAAGGGCGGTAAGGACGGCATGGGCGGCATAAACATGGGCGCCGCCGTGGCGAAGCCCGCGAAAACGCCGCTCGCGACTGGCGCCGCGTTCGATGCGAAGCATCGCCTGTGGGTTGCGTGGGTCGAGGGGCAACACGTCGTGGTTGCGCATTCGGACGATCGGGGCCGCACGCTGTCGCCGCCCGTTACTGTCAACGCGATGCCGGAACCGATCTACACGAGCGCCGAGAATCGTCCGAAGATCGCCGCCAGTCCCGACGCAACGACGATCTACGTGACCTGGTCGATGCCGCTCGACGCGCCGTACACGGGCATGGTCCGCTTCTCGCGCTCGACGGACGGCGGCGCGACGTGGAGCGTGCCCGCCACCGTGCACGGCGACCGGCAGCCGATCACGCATCGCTTCGATTCGTTGATCGTCGACGGGCAAGGGCGCCTCTTCGTTACGTGGATCGACAAGCGCGATCTGACGCTGGCAAAAAAGGCGGGCAAGCCGTACGACGGCGCGGCCGTCTACTTCGCGGTATCGACGGATGGCGGGCAGACGTTCCAGCCCGAACGCAAGGTCGCCGACCATACGTGCGAGTGCTGCCGCATCGCTCTCGCGCTCGACAGCGAAGGCCGCGTGCAGGCCATGTGGCGCAACGTGTTCGAATGCCAGATCCGCGATCACGCACTCGCCGTGCTGCCCGTCGACGCGCAGCAGCCCGTTGTGCCGATTCGCGCCACATTCTCCGGCTGGCATATGGAAGCCTGCCCCGAGCACGGCCCGGCGCTCGCGATCACGCCGGACGGCGTGCGCCACATGGCGTGGTTCAGCGTCGTCAATGGACGCGCCGAAGTCTACTATTCGCGCCTGTCCACCGACGGCAAGCCGATTGGCGAGCCGTGGGCGTTCGGCGACACGGGCAAGCCGGACGAACAGGCGTCGCACGCGGCGTTGATCGGTCAAGGCAAGACGCTGTGGCTCGCGTGGAAGGATTTCGACGGCGACACGATGCGCCTGATGCTGCGCCGCTCCGACGACGAAGGCGCGCACTGGAGCGCGCCGCGGACGCTCGCGCAGACGGCGGGCGGCAGCGACAACCCGCAGTTGCTCGACGACGCCGGCCGCGTCTATCTGTCGTGGCGCACGCAGAACAACGGCTACATGCTCGTGCCCGTCGAGGAGGCGAAGTAAATGAAGCGAATCTTCATGGCGCTGACGGCGTGCGCTATCGCTTTCAACGCGCAGGCGGTCGATCTCAAACCGCTGCGCGCGCTCGACGTCGACGCGGTGCTTGCGGCTTCTCAAGGCAGGCCGCAGATCGTCGAAATCTGGTCGCTCGATTGCAGCTATTGCCGCGAGAACACGGCGCGCATCGTCGAATGGCAGAAGAAGCATCGCGACGTACGCCTGACGATGATCGCGATGGATTCCATCGACGACAACGCGGCCGCGCTGTCGCAAGTGCTCGCGACGTTGCCGTTGCCGCCGCAAACCGCGCTCTACGCGAATGCCGAGGCGATCCCCGAGAAGCTGCGCCGTGCGCTCGACCCCAACTGGCGCGGCGAGATGCCGCGCACGCTGCTGATCGACGCGCGTGGCGCGCGCCAGGCGTCGAGCGGGTTGTTGCAGCCCGCGACGCTCGACGCCTGGCATCGCTAGGGCGCTATGTGGGTGGCGCAGTGCGGCGGCGCGTGCCCGCCGCCTTGTTCGTTTGTCCCGCGCGTTTTGCCAACGCCTGGTTGACTGCGTCGCGCATGCATTGCGCGACGAGTTCCGATGCTTTCGTGCGCGATGCGCGCGCGGGCCGCGCAATCACGAGCGGCTGGCGAATGGTCTCTTCGCGGATGGGCCGCTCGATCGCGCCTGACGTTGCGGCCTGATCGCCTTGTGTGATCAGCAGCGATACGCCGAGCCCGTTCGCCACCATCCCGCGCACGAGCGCCAGCGATGTCGCCCGATAACGCACTTCGGGTGCAAGCCCGCATTGCCAGAACGGCGCCATCAGAAACTCGCGGCTGTGCGGCAGATCGATCAGGATCAGCGGCTCTTTCGCGAGGTCATGCAGGGACAGCCTGCCCGCTTTCTTCGCGAGCTTCGATTCCGCCGGCACGAGCGCGTAGGGACGAAGTTCCGCAAGACATTCGCGCTCGATATCGGCGGGCAAGCCTACGTCGTACATCAGCGCGAGTTCGATACGGCTGCTGCGCAACGCATCTTCGAGCTGCAAGAGATCGCCTTCGATGAAGCGTATCGACAGATCCGGGAAGCGTGCGCGCGCGATGCGCAGCAATTCGGGCAGATAAACAGGCGCGATCGTGCTGAATACGCCAATCTGCACTTCGCCCGCTGCGGCGTCGCCGCTGTCGTCGGCTTCGAACGACGCAGCGGCGTTCAGCAGTTGATGCGCCTCCGCCAGCTTGCGCACGCCGAAGCGCGTCAACGTCATCTTTGCGCCTGATTCGCGGGTGAACAGCGTGTCGTCGAACAGCGCTTCCAGTTCGCGAATGGCGACGGAAATGGACGGCTGCGATACGTTCAGCAGTTTTGCGGCCGCCGTCGTGCTGCCCGTTTCGGCCGCCGCCGTGAAATAACGCAGAAGCCGCAACGAGACACGCATCAGGAAATCCTATAGGTGCTAGTTTGATTCCATATTTTACTTGATAGCCTGTGCGGCCGAGAATCGTTGCATCTCTGCTGAAAGGAGCATTCGATGCAACATGCGAATTTGCCGCTCGAAGGCTTGCGCGTAATCGACTTCTCGCGCGTGCTGGCCGGCCCGTATTGCGCCGCGCTGCTCGGCGATCTGGGCGCTGATGTGATCAAGATCGAGCCGCCTTCGGGCGACGACTATCGTGCTGTCGGCCCGTTTGCGGCAGACGGCGAGAGCGGTCTGTTCTCCGCGATGAACCGCAACAAGCGCAGCATCGTGCTCGATCTGAAAACGGAAGCGGGCCGTGAACTCGCGCGCGCGTTGTGCGCGGATGCCGATGTCGTCGTCGAGAATTTCCGGCCGGGCGTCGCGGACAGGCTGGGCATCGGCTACGCGGATTTGAGCGCCGCCAATCCAACGCTCGTGTATGCGAGCGTTTCGGGCTTCGGGCAGACGGGTCCCGAATCGCATCGCCCTGCCTACGACATCATCCTGCAGGCGATGTGCGGGCTGATGGACGCAACGGGTTCGCCCGACGGCCCGCCGACGATGATCGGCGAGTCGGTGTCGGATGTCGTTAGCGGACTGTTCGCGTCGTGGGGCGTGCTTGCTGCGTTGCTCGGCCGCGAGAAGAGCGGCAAGGGCACGCATGTCGACGTGTCGATGTTCGACGCGACGCTCGGCCTGAGCGCGACGCTCGTCGCGCGCTACGCCGCGACGGGAATCGCGCCGCGCCGCGTGGGTAACCGGCATCCGTCGTCGGCGCCGTTCGGCGCGTATCGGGCAGCTGATGGTTTCTATGTCGTCGCGGTGCTGAATAACAAGCTCTTTTCGGCTTTTGCGCATGCAATCGGCGCACCGCATCTCGCCGACGATCCGCGTTTCGCCAGCGACGCATCACGCTGCCGTCACGAAGCCGATTTGCGCGCGACGATCGAGACGTGGTCGTCGGCGCTGACCGTTGATGAGGTCAGTCGCATTCTCGGCGCAGCGGGCATTCCCGTCGCGCCGATTCGCAATCTTCAGGAGGCGCTGGAAAGCGATCACGCTGCGCATCGCGCTTTGCTGACCGAGGTGCGGCGAGACGGAGGACATACGAAGCGCATGCCGTCGCAGCCGGTGAAGTTTTCCGCGTACGGGGCCAATTGCGTGTCGCCTGCGCCGGCGCTCGGCGAACATGCAGACGCGCTGTTGCAGCAACTCGGCTATGACGCCGACGACATCGCGTCGTTGCGCGAGCGCGGCGCGTTCGGTGTTCATGCAATCAGTGCGACCGATGTCAATCGTAACGAGGAGCGAGATCATGCATAAGCGGCTGGGCATCGAAGACAGTGACCTGGAGATTGCCGATGCGATCTCGCGTTACTCACAAAGCGAACTTGCGCCGCGCGCCGCGCAAGTCGATCGAGAGGAGCTTCCGACGACGCGTTACGTCGCACAACTCGCCGAACTCGGTGTGATGGGCATGAACCTGCCGGAGCGATGGGGCGGGGTGGATGCATCGCCGGTGGCGCTCGTGCTGTCGCTGGTAGAGATCGCGAAGGCCTGCGCGTCGACTTCGTCGATGATCGGCGCGCACTATCTCGCAACCGATTCGATCCTGATCGGTGGCGACGATGCGTTACGCGATCGCTATTTGCCCGACGCGGCCAGCAGTAAAAAGCTCGGCGCGTTTGCGCTGACCGAGCCGCGCGCGGGCTCCAATCCCGCCGACATGGCGACGCGCGCCACGCGCGAAGGCGACGGCTACCGGCTCACGGGCGTGAAGCACTTCATCTCGAACGCCAATGCGGCCGGTTTCATCGTCGTGTATGCGAAGACCGATCCCGAGGCGGGCACGCGCGGGATCAGCGCTTTCGTGGTCGACCGGCATATGCCGGGCGTCGATGTCGCGCCCGCCGAAAAACTCATGGGCATTCGCGGCGCGCCGGCGCACGAAGTCGCGCTCGATTGCTTCGTCCCCGCTGTGAATCGGCTCGGCGCGGAAGGCAGCGGCTTTCGCACAGCGATGAAAGTGCTCGACAACAGCCGGCTCGATGTGGCCGCAACGTCTATTGGAATTGCGGAGGCGGCCTTGTCAGCGGCGATTGGCTGGCTGAAAGGGCGGCGGGTTGGCGGCGAGCCGCTGTCGAACCGGCAAGGTTTGCAATGGACGATCGCCGACATGAAGACGCGGCTCGAAGCTGCATGGCTGCTGACCTTGCAGGCGGCCGCGAAGCGCGCGGCGGGGGAGCCGTTCACGCAGAGTGCGTCGATGGCAAAGCTCTATGCGTCGGAGATGGTTGCGTTTGTCACCGATGCGGCGTTGCAGATGCATGGTGGCTACGGCTTCACGCGCGAGATGCCACTGGAGCGCTACGTGCGCGATGCGCGGATCTTGCGTATCTACGAAGGGTCGTCCGAGATTCAGCGGACGGTGATTGCGCGGTCGGTGTTGGGATGAACGGCGCTATGCACGCAGGACACACGTGAGCGGAAGAGAAAAGCAAAAAGCCCAGTCACGAGGACTGGGCTTTTTTTGAATCTGCTGGTGCCGGAAAGAGGAATCGAACCCCCGACCTTCGCATTACGAATGCGCTGCTCTACCGTCTGAGCTATTCCGGCCCCGTTGTTGCTTTCGTTAGTTCGTCAGCAACGAAGAAGCAAGATTATAGAGTGCTCTGTATCGGTACGCAAGTGCTTTTCTCAACTTTTCTTTTCGAGATGGTAGCGGGTCACGCGATCGACTTCGTTCTTCGAGCCGAGGAACACCGCGACGCGCTCATGCAAGCTCTTCGGCTGGATGTCGAGGATGCGCTTCTCGCCGTTGGTCGCCGCGCCGCCAGCCTGCTCGACGATGAACGCCATCGGGTTCGCTTCATACATCAGGCGCAGCTTGCCGGGCTTCGACGGATCGCGCTTGTCGGCCGGATACATGAAGATGCCGCCGCGGTTCAGGATACGGTGCACGTCGGCGACCATCGATGCGATCCAGCGCATGTTGAAGTCCGACTGGCGCGGACCGTCCGTGCCTGCGTTCAGTTCGCCGATGTACTGCTGCACGGGCTCAAGCCAGTGGCGCTGGTTCGACGCGTTGATCGCGTACTCACGCGTCTCGACAGGAATACGCATGTCGCTTTGCGTGAGCACCCAGGAGCCCAGCTCGCGGTCGAGCGTGAAGCAGTTGACGCCGTTGCCCGTGGTCAGCACCAGCACGGTTTGCGGGCCGTAGACTGCATAGCCCGCCGCGACCTGCTGCGTGCCTTTTTGCAGGAACGACTGTTCCGTCGGCTGCTGGCCGTCAGGGCAGCGCAGCACTGAGAAGATCGTTCCGATCGACACGTTGACGTCGATGTTCGACGAGCCGTCGAGCGGGTCGAACACGAGCAGGTATTCGCCCTTCGGATAGTTCGCGGGAATCGGGAAGAACTGTTCCATCTCTTCCGATGCCATGCCGGCCAGGTTGCCGCCCCATTCGTTGGCTTCGAGCAGAATTTCGTTCGACAGGATGTCGAGCTTCTTCTGCACTTCGCCCTGCACGTTCTCGCTGCCGGCCGTGCCCAGCGCATCGCCGAGCGCGCCCTTGCTGACGTGATAGCTGATGGCCTTGCACGCGCGCGCAACGACTTCGATCAGCAGGCGCAGATCGGCAGGCAGATTGTTGTTCTCGCGCTGCTGCTCGATCAGGTACTTCGTAAGGGTGGTACGACGTTGCAAAGACATTGCAGTACTCCGGAGAGGCTTGGGAATTCCCTGATTTTAACCTTTCGATGTGCGGGTTCCGTGACTTTAAAAAATCGCTGTCCGAAGTCGCGTTCCCGTCGTGCCTTCCGACGGGATGAATGCGTCAACGCGAGGCAGCGACCCTGCGCGTCGCGGCCGCTGCGTCTTCGGCAGCTTTTAGCTGCTCGCGCGACAACTGCGAATGCTTTGGCCGGCGCGACGGCGGCAGCGGCTCGATCTCGCGCTTAATCTGCTCGCCCGATTCCGCAATGGCGACACGCAGGTCGTAGGCGATCTGAAGGTTGAGCCAGAAGAGCGGGCTATTGTTGAAAAAGCACGACAGACGCAAAGCGGTTTCCGACGAAATGGCCCGCTTGCCGCGCACGATGTCATTGATGCGCGGCGCGGGCACGCGCAGCGCAATGGACAGCGCGTGGGCCGACATGCCGAGCGGTTCGAGAAATTCGCTGCGCAGGATGTCGCCAGGCGTTGCTTCAGGCATGCGCTCGCCGGTGGAAACGTCGGAGAAGTCGAGGTTTTCGAGTTCAGAGCGTTTGATGACCATGATGGTTTCCCATGATTCAGTGATAGTCGACGATCTCGACATTGAGCGCGTCGCCGTCGATGTACTGGAAACAGATGCGCCACTGCGCGTTGATACGGATGCTCCATTGCCCGCTGCGCGCGCCTTGCAGCAGTTCGAGCCGGTTGCCGGGTGGCACGAACATGTCGTTGATGCACTCTGCGGCATCGATCAACAGGAGCTTGCGGCGCGCGGCGAGCTGTACTTCGCGCGGCAGCGACCGCACGAATACGCCGTTGAAGACGGCCGCAGTTTCTTTGTCATTAAAAGTAGAGATCACGGGAAGTGTATAACGTGTCATGTTAAACGTAAACCATCAAATGAACACGTTCAGTGTGATCGCAACAACGACGCGCAACCAGTCAGCAGAGCGGCGTAGGCAAAATCGCATTCCGCGAAACAGATGAAAAAAAGCCGGCAAATGTGCCGGCTTTTGCATACAGCAGTACCGTCAGAAAATCAGGCCAAAGCCTTCTCGACGATTTCGCGCACGTCGCGCGATTTCGCCTGCGCGGCGACCTTTTCCAGTGCCGCGCGCATCTGGTCGCGCAACGCCGGCGTGAAGCGCCGCCATAGTTCCAGCGCGCGGGCGAGGCGCGCCGCGACTTGCGGATTCAGCGCGTCGAGCGCGATCACCTGCTCGGCCCAGAATGCATAGCCCGAGCCGTCTGCCGCGTGGAACTGCGCCGGGTTCGCCGAGCAGAAGCTGAAGATCAGTGAGCGGGCGCGATTCGGGTTCTTCAGGGTGAACGCAGGATGCGCCATCAGCTTGCGCACGATCTCGATAACGGGTCGCGCTTTCGTGCCGCGCTGCATTGCCTGCAGCGCGAACCATTTGTCGATCACGAGCGGCTCGTTCTCGAAGCGGCGATAGAAGTCGTCGAGTGCGTCTGCGGCTGCCGCGCCGCCGTTCGACGCAGCCGCCGTCAGCAACGCGGATAGCGCCGCCGCCCGATCTGTCATGTTGTTCGCTGCGTCGTACTGCGCTTTCGCGAGGCGCACGGCGTCGGCGGGATCGTCGAGTTCGGCGAGATAGGCGAGCGCCAGATTCTTCAGCGCGCGATGCCCGCCTGCTTCTGGCGTCGGTTCATAGGCGCCCGGCGTCTGATGCCGTTCGTGGACCGCGAGCCAGTCGCCCTTGAGCGTCGACGCGAGACGCTTGCGCACGAACTGGCGCGCGCTGTGCACGGCGGCGGGATTCGACTCGTCCATCTGCTCGGCGAGATACGCTTCCGACGGCAGCATCAGCGCGAGTTCGCGGAACGCGGGCGACAGCGTCTCGTCGTTCAGCACGCGGCCGAACGCGGCGACGACGGTATCGTCGAGTTCCAGCGCCTTGCCCGTTGCCGCGTGTTCGGCGAGCGTCAGCAGCTCGCGCGTCGCGAGACGCTGGCCAGCTTCCCAGCGGTTGAACGGATCGCTGTCATGCGCGAGCAGGAACGCGAGTTCATCGTCCGTGTAGTCGTATTCGACGACGACAGGCGCCGAGAAATTGCGCAGCAGCGACGGCAGCGGCTTTTCGGCCACATCGACGAACGTGAAGCTCTGTTCCTTCTCCGTGAATTCGAGCACGCGCGTGGTGTGCGGCGACGCCGACGCCTCGCCTTCGAGGCGCAGCGGCATGTCGTTGCCGTCGTCGCCGATCAGGCCGATCGCGAACGGAATCAGCAACGGACCCTTCTGCGTGTCACGCGCTGCCGCCGCGGCATCGCCGTAGCCCTGCGTGAGCGTCATCGTGTAGCGCTTTTGCGACGCGTCATAGTGCGTGTCGACCGTGATGCGCGGCGTGCCCGCCTGGCTGTACCAGCGTTCATACTTGGCGAGGTCGCGACCGTTCGCGTCGGCCATCGCGTGACGGAAGTCGTCGCAGGTGACGGCCTGGCCGTCGTGGCGCTTGAAGTACAGGTCCATGCCGCGCCGGAAGCCTTCGCGTCCGAACAGCGTCTGATACATCCGCACGACTTCCGAGCCCTTCTCGTAGACGGTCATCGTGTAGAAGTTGTTGATCTCGACGTAGCTTTCCGGGCGCACCGGGTGCGCCATCGGACCGGCATCCTCGGCGAACTGCATCTGACGCAGCACGCGCACGTCTTCGATACGCTTGGTCGCGCGTGCCGCCTGATTCTCGACCGTGCTGCCGCCGCTTGCCATATCCGCGGAAAACTCCTGGTCGCGGAACACGGTCAGCCCTTCCTTCAGACTCAGCTGGAACCAGTCGCGGCAGGTGACGCGGTTGCCCGTCCAGTTATGGAAGTACTCGTGGCCGACCACGGCTTCGATGTTCGAGAAGTCGGTGTCCGTCGCCGTTTCGGGATTGGCCAACACGTACTTCGTGTTGAAGATATTAAGGCCTTTGTTCTCCATTGCGCCCATGTTGAAGTCGCTCACGGCGACGATCATGAAGCGGTCCAGGTCGAGCTCCAGGCCGAAACGCTCTTCGTCCCAGCGGATCGAGTGGATCAGCGAATCCATTGCGTGACGCGTTTTGTCGAGATCGTGCGGCTCGACCCAGACCTGCAGCAGCTTTTCCTTGCCCGAGCCGGACTTCACGCGTTCCTCCAGCGCGACCAGCTTGCCCGCGACGAGCGCGAACAGATAGCTCGGTTTCCTGAACGGATCTTCCCAGCGCGCGAAGTGGCGGCCGTCGGGCAGGTCGCCTTCTTCGAGCAGGTTGCCGTTGGACAGCAGCACCGGGTACGCGGCCTTGTCGGCGCGCAGCGTGACCGTGTAGGTCGCCATCACATCCGGGCGGTCGAGGAACCACGTGATGCGCCGGAAGCCTTCCGCCTCGCATTGCGTGAAGAAGTTGCCGCTCGACACATACAGGCCCGACAGCGTCGTGTTCGCTGCGGCATTGCAGATGCCCGTCAGCGTCAGCTCGAACGAATCGGGTACGTTGTCGACAGTGAGGCCGTGCTCGTGCGCGTGGACGTTGGCATACGGCTTGCCGTCGATCGATGCCTCGACGAACTGCAGGGCCTCGCCCATCAGTTCGAGATGCGTGGCGCGCACCGCGTCGGGATTGCGGCGGATGCGCATCGTATTCCTGACGACCGTACGCTCGGGCACGAGATCGAACTCGAGCGCGACGGTATCGATGAGAAAAGCGGGCGGCGCGTAGTCGGCGCGGCGGATCACTTGAGGCGTTTCGGTATCGGCCATGGTGTCGTGTCGGGAATAAGCTCGAAGCCGGCGCGTTATATCCATACTGGTAGATGCGCGCCGGGTGATCGGACCATTGTACAAAGCCTAGGCTGATCGTGCGGATAGAACTTTTTACCGCCTTGTCCGGTCAGCGTATTATCGGGCCGCTCGCGCGGCAGGCGCGAGCGACGATACCAATGAGGACGACCATGAAGCTCGACCGATTGACCCGCCACGCCGCACTCGTGCTTGCGGCATTCGCCACGCTGCTGGCTGGCTGCACGACCTATGTGACCTCGCAGGTGACGGCTTTTTCCGACTGGAGCGGCAGCGACGCGACGCGCACTTACGCGTTTGCGCGCACGGCTGAGCAAACGAACAGTCTTGAGCAGGCCACCTACGAACAGATCGTCGCAAACGAACTCGCGACGCATGCGTTCCGACAGACCGACGAGCGCCAGGCGCACTATCTGGTCGCGCTCGCGTATGGCATGCGCTCGGATACCGTAACGGTTGCGCAGCCCGTCTATTACTACAGCGCGTGGCCCGGCCCGTACTACTGGGGCCGTCCGTTCGACCCGTGGGGCCCATGGGGTCCGTGGGGCCCGTACTCGCCGAGCTATGTGAACCAGAGTTATCCCGTGTACACGCATCTGCTCGGCATCCGCATTACGGATCGCGCGACGGGCAAGGAACTGTATAACGTGACGGCGCGCAACACGGACGAGCAGTCTTCGCTGATCGCCGCGATGCCGTATCTGGCGCGCAGCGCGATGTCCGATTTCCCGATGGGCAACGGCGTGGTGCGCACCGTCAAGCTGCCCGTCGACGGGAAGGGCGGGATTTCGAACGAAGTGACGGCGGACAATGCCGCGCCGCCGGTGCCAGCCTCGGGTGCAAAGACGGTTCAATAAGCGCGGTTCAGGAAGCGGTTCATTACGCGCTGTCCATAAAAAAACGGCCGCATCGTGTGAGCGATGCGGCTGTTGCTTTTTACCGGAGCGATTGCCGGATGACCCGACAGACGGTCAGACGCCGATGCCCATCAACGCCATTGTGCCGAGCACGACGAACATGACTGCAGCGATCCCGTGCACGAGTTTGGTCGGCAGCTTGTGCGCGAAGCGGTCGCCGAGCAGGATCGCCGGCACGTTCGCCAGCATCATGCCGAGCGTCGTGCCTGCGACGACACCGAAGAAATCATGGAAGCGCGCGGCGAGCGCGACCGTCGCGATCTGCGTCTTGTCGCCCATTTCGGCGAGAAAGAACGTGACCACGGTTGCGCCGAACACGCCGAAGTGCGTGCGGTTCGTGTTCGCTTCGGCGTCGTCGAGCTTGTCGGGCACGAGAATCCACAAGCCCATACCAATGAAAGATGCCGCCAGCGCCCAGCGCATCACGGTCGGCGTGACGAGCGAGCCGAGCCAGGCGCCGAGCGCGCCGGCGCCCGCATGGTTGATCAGCGTCGCGACGAGCACGCCGAGAATGATGGGCAGCGGTTTGCGGTAGCGGGCGGCGAGGACGAGCGACAGCAATTGGGTCTTGTCGCCGATTTCAGCCAGCGCGACCGCGCCCGTCGAGATCAGAAAGGCTTGTTCCACGTTTTGATAGATTCCCCGGGCCGAGATGTGTGCGAGCGACGACCCACAACGCGCCGGGCCCTAAAGCGGCGGTGGATCATCGGTCTCGCCAGGCCAGAGGCTGCGTCTGCCATGGCCAATACGGCCAAGTCTGTTGACAGGCGCCCCCGCAAATCATGCGCGCTGCGCTCGCCGGCCAGAAGCTGGGCCGTTGCGCGGGCATGAAGCGGGGCGGCTACTCCCCAATGAGGGGCGGAGTATAGCACGGCAGCTTGCGCAAAGGCGAAGACTCCGCGCTACTTACGTTCGCCGTTGGTTCACTTACAGCAAGTCATTGCAAAATCGGGCGCGATTATCGTTTTTTTTACGGATCCGTCGCGCGCTGCCAACGCGAATGGAAGCGTTACAAACCGCGTGAATGCCTGGCGTGCTGGCGCGCGGTCAGGCCGGGCGAAAGGCTGCCCGGACGGGCTGCGCAAGGCATGGGAACGCTTCCGTCGCGCGCACGAGACGGATACAGATAGATACGTCTTTTCTGGCTGATTTCGGCCAGAATGCTCTGTATCATTTCGGGCGGTCTACGTAATGACCAGACGAAAACCTGTTTTGGCGTCCCGCCCCTAAATAATCACCGGTGCGTGCCGTTATTTGGGTGACTCCTTAAAATAAAAGTGGACTCACCGAACTGGCGCAGCGCCTCGCCCCGGAGTAGCGCGCTTCACGTGCTGTCGATGGCGAGCGCGCCTCTGGCGTCAGCAGCCTTCACGCGCGAACACCGATATGCCCGATCTGCACTGGACTATTCCGGTTGCTCGCTGGTCTTCCTGGCCTGCCGTCGCAGCCGCCGCACCCGATATTGGCTTTATCGAGCCGATGGTGCGGCGTCGCCTGAGCACGCTGTCGCGTATCGCGCTGAAAGTCGCGCATGATTGCGCCGCCGACCGGCCGAACGTGCGCATCGTATTCGCGTCGCGCCACGGCGAGCTGCGCCGCACCACCGACATCCTGCGCAACATCAGCGCGGGCGAGCCGGTGTCGCCAACGGCCTTCAGTCTTTCCGTGCTCAACGCGATGACGGGCGTGTTCGGCATTTCGCGCGGCGACCGCACGGCTGCGAGCGCGCTGTCCGCCGGTGCGGAGACGCTCGGCTACGCGCTGCTCGAAGCGCACGCGCAATACGCCACCGACACCTCGACGCCCGTGCTGCTCGTCTACGCCGACGAACCGGCCGATCCCGGCTACGGCACGATCGAAGAAGAAGTGCAGGGCGGCGCGGTCGCGATCCTGCTGGACGAAGCACCGGCGGGCCACCTGTCCTGTTCGCGCACGGCCGTCGCCGACGGCAAGGCACCGCCCGAAGGCGCGGGCACTCTCTTTGCAACCCAGAGTCAGGCTGTGCATCACTGCCTCGACACGCATGCAGCTGCGCAATGGCGCGGCGAATACGCGGTCTGGGAATGGAGCTGGGATGAAGGCGTGGCTTGACTACCACTGGCGCCTCGTCGCGACGGCGCTCGCATTCACGGCGTTCGGCATCTGCGGGCTCGGCTTTTCGCTGATCCTGTTTCCGATCGCGTGGATCTGGCCGCATCGCGCGTCGAAGCAGCGCGCGATCACCGCGATCATTCACGCGTTCTTTCGCGCGCTCGTCGCCGTGCTGAAGTGGGCCGGCGTGATGGAACTCGATGCGCACGGCGTTGCTGCGCTGCGTCGCAAGGACAACGACCCGGCCATCGTGGTCGCGAATCATCCGACGTGGCTGGACGTGATGGTGCTGCTGTCGCTGACGCCGCGCGCGTGCTGCGTCGTCAAGAGCGCGCACTGGGGCAACCCGTTTTTCTGGGGCGTCGTGCGCGCGGCCGAATACGTGAGCAACGCCGATCCGATCGATCTCGTCGAAGCGGGCGCGCGGCAGCTTGAGCGCGGCTACACGATGATCATTTTTCCGGAAGGCACGCGCAGCCCGGCGCGCAACCGGATGCATGCGTTTTCGCGCGGTTTCGCGCACATGGCGCTCAAGTCCGGCGCGCCGATCCTGCCGGTACTGATGGATTGCGATCCACCCGCTTTTACGAAGGGCATGCGCTGGTACAACGTGCCCGAGCGTGCGTTCCGCATGCGCGTCAACGTGCTCGAGCCGCTCGGCGCAGACGCGCTCGCGGCGCACGACGAACCGCCCGCGCTGGCCGCTCGCACGGTGACGAGCGCCATCGAAGCACATATCACCCAGCACCTGTTCGACTATGGATTCTTTAAAGCTTGAAATCAAACAGCTTCTGATCGAAGCACTCGATCTGGAAGACCTGACGCCCGCCGACATCGATGACGATGCGCCGCTCTTCGATACCGACGGCATCGGTCTCGATTCGATCGACGCACTCGAAATCGGCATCGTGCTGCGCAAACACTATCAATTGACGATCGCGGCGAATGACGAACGCACGCGAGAGCACTTCCGCTCGATCAATACACTTGCGGCGCTGGTGGCGAGCCAGCGCGAGCTTGCGCATGAATCGGGCGATACCACAAAGAAAGGGGAATGACCGTGACCGACACCGAGATTCTTGAGCGCATCCGCGCCATCTTCAAAGAGAACTTCGCCATCGAGCCCGAACGCGTGACGCCCGAAGCGCACCTGTTCGAAGAGCTCGATCTGGACAGCATCGACGCCGTCGATCTCGCGATCAAGCTGCAGGAGATGACGGGCCGCCGGATCAAGCCGGAGGAGTTCAAGTCGGTGCGCACGGTTGGCGACGTGATCGCGGCTGTCGAGTCGCTGCTCGCGGCGCAGGGCTGATGCACACGCAACGTTCGCACGCGCAGGGCGCCTCGGACGATAGTCAGGCGCCGGGCGCCACGCAAGCTGCAACGCCAGCAGCCGTGCAGGCAACGAACGACGGCGAGCGCCCGCGTAGCTGGGCGGGCTTCGCGCTGGGTGTGCTCGCGAAGCTCGCATACCCCGCTGTCATTCTGTGCGCGTGGTTCTGGGACGCGCCGCGCTTCGTCGGTTGCCTGCTGTTTGCGCTGTTGTGGCTGCAGCGCTGCGCGGGCACGGGCGCGTTCGGCGCGTCGCTGCGCAAGCTCACGCGGGTCGACTGGGCAGTGGCGTTCATGCTGAGCATCGCTTCCGCCGCCATCGTGTGGACCAATAGCGAACTGTTGCTGCGCATTTATCCGTCGCTGGTGAATCTCGGTTTGCTGATCGCGTTCGGCGCAACGCTCGTGCGCGGCCCGACGATGATCGAGAAATTCGCACGCATCGGCACGCCCAATCTGAGCGAGCCGGCGATCCGCCACACGCGCCGCGTGACGCAGATCTGGTGCGCGTTCTTCCTCGCGAATGGCGTGTTCTCTCTCGACACCGCGCTCTACTGGCCGCGCGAAGCGTGGTCGCTGTATAACGGCGCGATTGCTTACGGTCTTATCGGCCTGTTGCTGGCCGGCGAAATTGCGTGGCGGTATCTCGTGATCCTGCCGCGCGTGCGACGCTCGGAGGCGGCATGATCGCGCTGCACGATCTGCTATCGTGCGAGCGCGCTGGGCACGTGCCCGTCTGCCGTGGCGACGAAGCAAACCACACAATCGATTTCGCAGCGTTTCGCGCGCGCGTCTTCGCCATCGCTTTGCAACTGCGCGAAACACCGGCGCACCGCTACGCGCTGTGCATCGACGATCCCTTCGATTTCGCGTGCGCGCTGTACGCGCTTTTCGCCTGCGGCAAGACGCCCGTGATTCCGGCGAACGCGACGCCCGGCTATCTCGCCGATCTCGCGGATGCCTACGACGCCGTGCTGACGGACGCCGACGTCCGTGCACATGCCGCAACGCAGGCATGCGCCGAAACGCCTTTAAAAATAGATCCCAACGCGCCGCTCACGCTCTACACATCGGGCAGCAGCGGCTCGCCGAAGCCGATCCACAAGACGCTCGCGCAGTTCGACGCCGAAGTGCACACGCTGGAACGCGAATGGGGCGAACTCGTCGGCGATGCGACGATGCTCGCGAGCGTTCCGCATCATCACATCTACGGTTTGCTGTTTCGCGTCATGTGGCCGCTCGCGGCCGGACGCGCGTTCGATCGCGCCGTCTGCATCGAGCCGCAACACGTGCAGTCGCGTATCGGGCAATGCGGCGCGGCCGTGGTCGTGTCGACGCCCGCGCAACTGTCGCGCTGGCCCGCGATGCCGGGCTTCGCGGCTTTGACGCCCGTGCCGCGCGCGTTTTTCTCGTCGGGCGGGCCGCTTTCCGCCGAATCCGCCGCTGAATACGCCGCCGCTTTCGGCAGCGCGCCGATCGAAATCTACGGCAGCACGGAAACGGGCGGTATTGCGTGGCGTCGTCAGAACGAGACGTCGGCATGGCGGCCCGTCAACGGCGTACACGTTCAGCGCGGCGAAGACGGTGCGCTGAACGTGCGCTCGCCGCATCTGGGCCACGACGACTGGCATCGCACCGACGACGCCATCGTGTTCGACGACGACGGCCGCTTCCGTCTACAGGGACGCCTCGACCGCGTGATCAAGCTCGACGGTAAGCGCGTGTCGCTACCCGAAGTCGAAGCGCGTCTCGCGTTGCATCCGTATGTCGCGCAGGCGGCCGTGGTGCCACTCGCGGGCGCGTCGCGCGAACGTCTCGGCGCGGTGGTCGCGCTCAACGATGCGGGCAGCGCGGCGCTGCGCAACGAGGGGCGCGTCGCGCTCGCGAAGACCTTGCGCCGCCATCTCGCCGCCTATTTCGACGTGGTCGTGCTGCCGCGTCACTGGCGCTTTCGCATTGCGCTGCCGTTCGACGCGCGCGGCAAGCTGCCCGCCGCCGCCGTGGCCGCCGCTTTCGAGCCGCGCGACGACGGCTTCGAACTGCTGTCCGAAGCGCGCAACGGCGACGACGTGCATTACGAACTGCGCGTGCCGCCAACGCTCGTTCATTTAAAAGGCCACTTTCCCGGCCTGCCGATCCTTCCCGGCGTCGTGCAGCTCGACTGGGCGATTCGCCTTGCCGCCGCGCACGTGACGGGCGTGCGCGAGATCGAATCCGTCGATCGCCTGAAATTCACCGCGCCCGTGATGCCGGGCGCCGTGCTCGACCTGAAGCTGTCGCACGATGCCGCGCGGCGGCGCGTGCTGTTCGCGTTTCGCGTCGATGGCCGCGACAGTTCGTCGGGCGTGATCGTGTATCGGGAGCGCGCATGAGCGACGCAGGTTTCAACGCGTGCATCGTCATTCCGATCTACAACCACAAGGACGCGATCGGCGGCACCGTCGAGCGTCTTGCCGTGCACGGATTGCCGATCTTCGTCGTCGACGACGGCAGCGATGAACCGACGCAAGCCGTGCTCGCGAAGCTCGCTTGCCAGCATCGCGAGCAGATGACGCTGCTGCGCCTGCCCGTCAACGGCGGCAAGGGCGCGGCCGTGATGGCGGGACTGCGCGCGGCGAAGCGAGCGGGCTATACGCACGCCTTGCAGATCGACGCGGACGGCCAGCACGATGCGAACGACGTGCCGCTTTTCCTCGATGCCGCGCGCGCCGAGCCGGGCGCTGTGATTCTCGGCCGGCCTGTCTACGACGAGAGCGTGCCGAAGTCGCGCCTTTATGGCCGCTATCTGACGCATGTGTGGGTATGGATCGAAACGCTGTCGCTGACGATCCGCGATTCGATGTGCGGCTTCCGTCTGTATCCGCTCGACGCCGCATGCGCGCTGATCGACAGCGTGGATCTGCCGACGCGCATGGACTTCGACATCGAGATTCTCGTGCGGCTGTACTGGCGGCGCCTCGCGTTCCGCGCGATTCCGACGCGCGTCACGTACGCGATGGACGGCGTGTCGCACTTCGACGTGCTGTGGGACAACGTGCGCATCAGCGCAAGTCATACGCGCCTTGTGTGCGGGATGCTGCTGCGTCTGCCGATGCTGCTCGCGCACAAGTTCATGCCGCGCAAGTCCGCCGCTTCGAATTCGCATGGCGACAACGCGAAATGGTGGCGCATGGCAGAGCGCGGCAGCCGCCTTGGCATGACGCTGCTTGCGCTCAGTTGCAAGCTGTTCGGCATGCGCTTCACCGCGCTGTGGTTGCATCCTATCGTCGCGTATTTTCTGATGACGGGCCGCGCTGCGCGCTCTGCTTCTCGCACGTACTTCACACATCTCGAACAGGCTGCGCAAGGCGAGCGCACGCCGCGTCCGGGCTGGCGCTCCGCATACCGGCACATGCTCGCGTTCGCGCAATCGGGTCTCGACAAGCTCGCCGCCTGGTCGGGCCGCATCGATTCGAACGACGTGATCTTCGACGATTCGTCCGCGTTCGACGCGCTCGTCGCGAGCGGCCGCGGCGCGCTCGTGATCGGCGCGCATCTCGGCAACCTCGAAATGACGCGCGCGCTCGCCGTGAACGGCGGCCACGCGAAGGTCACGGCCATCGTCTATACGGAGCACGCGAAGCGCTTCAACAGCGTGCTGTCGACGGCGAACAGCGAGTTCGCGAAGCGGCTCATGCAAGTCAGCGACTTCGGACCCGAGACGTCGATGATGATGCAGGAGCGCATCGACGCGGGCGAGCTGCTGGTGATCGTCGGCGACCGAGTGCCCGCGCGCGAATCGGGCCGCACGACCGATGCACAATTCCTCGGTGCGACGGCGCCGTTCGCGCAAGGGCCGTATGTGCTCGCGCATGCGCTCGGCTGTCCGGTGTATCTGTTCTTCTGCCTGAAAGAGCGCGACGAGCGAAATCGCGAGCGCTACCGCCTGTACTTCGAGCCGTTCGCCGAGCGCATCGACCTGCCGCGCCGCGAACGCGCACAGCATATCGCCGCCTGGGCGCAGCGCTATGCGTCGCGCCTCGAGCACTATTGCCGCAAGGCACCTTATCAATGGTTCAATTTCTTCGATTTCTGGGCGCGCCCCCGAAAGACGATAACGGGTGGCATCCCACACGGAGACGCGAATGTCGGAACATGATCTGATCGACGATGCGCACGCACGCGCTGCGCACACGGCAACGCCGCGCGCGGTGGTAATCGGCGGGCGCAAGCTGTCGATCGAAGAGGTCGTCGCGATTGCGAAGGGACGTGCGAGCGTCGCACTGAGCGGCGATCCCGCCTGGCGCTCGCGCATCCAGCGCGGCGCGGATTTTCTGCGCCGTCATCTCGCCGCGGGCGAAACGGTGTACGGCGTGAACACGGGTTATGGCGACGCGTGCGTCGTCGATGTGCCGATGGAACTCGTCGAAGCCTTGCCGCTGCAACTGACGCGCTATCACGGCTGCGGAATGGGCGCATATCTCGACGATGCACAAGCGCTCGCCGTGATCGCCGCGCGTCTGAACTCGCTGGCGTACGGCTTTTCCGGCGTGCGCCCCGTGCTGCTGGAACGGCTCGCCGATCTGATCAATCATCGCGTGCTGCCGCGCATTCCGTCGGAAGGCTCGGTCGGCGCGAGCGGCGATCTGACGCCGCTGTCGTACGTGGCGGCGGCGCTCGTCGGCGAACGCGACGTGATGTTCGACGGCACGCTGCGCGATGCCGCCGGCGTGTGGGCGCAGCTTGGCCATGCGCCGCTGACGCTCGCGCCGAAGGAAGGCCTCGCGCTGATGAACGGCACGGCCGTGATGACGGGCCTCGCGTGTCTCGCGTTCGCGCGTGCCGAACATCTCTCGCGTCTTGCCTCGCGTTTGACGGCGCTGTCGACGGTTGCACTCGATGGCCGCGCCGCGCACTTCGACGCGATGATCTTCGAAGCGAAACCGCACGCGGGCCAGGCCGAAGCCGCCGCGTGGATTCGCGCGGACCTCGCGGGCCGCGACGATACGCCGGGCCATCGTTTGCAGGATCGCTATTCGATCCGCTGCGCGCCGCATGTGATCGGCGTTGCGGTCGATGCATTGTCGTGGGTTCGGCGCGACGTCGAGAACGAACTGAACAGCGCGAACGACAATCCGCTGATCGACCCGGACGGCGAGCGCGTACTGCACGGCGGCAACTTCTACGGCGGGCATATCGCATTCGCGATGGACGCGTTGAAGACGGCCGTCGCCAATCTCGCCGATCTGATGGACCGGCAACTCGCGCTGATCGTCGACGACAAGTTCAACAACAGCTTGCCGCGCAACCTGACGGGCGCGACCTCGGCGCGCGCGCCGATCAATCACGGTTTCAAGGCGGTGCAGATTTCGTCGTCGGCGTGGACGGCGGAAGCGCTGAAGCACACGATGCCCGCGAGCGTGTTCTCGCGTTCGACGGAAGCGCACAACCAGGACAAGGTCAGCATGGGCACGATCGCCGCGCGCGATTGCCTGCGCGTGCTCGAACTGACGGAGCAGGTCGCGGCCGCGCATACGCTCGCCACCGTGCAGGCGCTGAAGCTGCGTGTGCGCATCAACGGTGAGACGACCGTGCCCGCGCCGCTGCGTGCATTCGCTCAAGAGGTGGCCGCGATGTCGCCGTTCGTCGACGAAGACCGCGCGCTCGAAAGCGATCTGCGCGCGTTGACGGCGCGCATTGCCGATTGCGCCCTGGTTGAAGGAGGCGCGCATCATGAATGAACGCCACCCGGGCAAGACGTTGAAGGCGAGCGCGATCGTCGAAGTGCCGTTTCATGATGTCGACGCGATGAACGTCTGCTGGCATGGCCATTACCTGAAGTACTTCGAGATCGGCCGCGCCGCGCTGTTGCGTGCGTTCGACTACGATTACCGCGAGATGCAGGCGTCGGGCTATTTGTGGCCGATCGTCGAGGCGCATCTGAAGTACGTGCGGCCCGCGACATACGGCCAGCGGATCGACGTGCGCACGGAGCTGCTCGAATTCGAAAACCGCCTGAAAATAGGCTACGAAATCGTCGATTGCGCGACGGGCACGCGGTTGACGAAGGGCTACACGATCCAGGTCGCGATCGATGCCGCGACGCAGGAAACGCAATTCGTGTCGCCGTCTGTCGTGTTCGAAAAGCTGGAGCGCGCATGGGCACGCTGACATTACGCGTTACGCTGATAGCTGCGTTGCTTGCTGTGGTGAGCGTGAGTTCATACGCGGCGACACAGCAGACGCAGTCTCAAGCGCAAAACGGCAACCCCGCGCTCGTCTCGCAGGTCGCGTCGCGTCTTGCGCAAGCGAAGGGCGTGCGCGCGCAGTTCACGCAGACACAGACGCTGTCCGCGATGAAGCAGCCTTTGGTGAGCACGGGCACGCTCGTGTTTTTCCGTGAGCGCGGCGTGATCTGGCGCGTCGATACGCCGTACAAGGCAACGTATGTGATCACCGACGCAGGCGTCAGTGAAGTCGACTCGAACGGTAAGCGCGTCAATACAAAGAGCGCGCAGGGCGTGCGCGGTGTCGCACAGGTATCGAAGATGATGCGCGCGATGCTCGGCGGCGATCTGTCCGCGCTCTATTCGCAGTTCGATGTCGACGCGCAAGGCACGCCGTCGCAATGGAAGCTCGAACTGAAGCCGAACCAGCCGCAGCTCGCGCAGTCGATCAAGGGCTTGCAGATGACGGGCGGTGAATTCCTGCAGACGCTGCGTATCACGCTGGCTAACGGCGACGTCACGCAAATCGAGTTCGCGAAGAGCGAAGCGATCAACGATCTCGCGCCCGGCGAGCGCACGTTGCTTGGAGCACAATGATGCTGATGGCGCGACAGTGGACCAAGACGCAGTTGTGGGGCATCAGAGCCACATGGCTCGTGCTCGCGCTCGTCGCGTCGCTGTACTGCGTCTTTCGTTTCATTGGGCCGTCGCCGCTGGAGACGAATCTGCTCGCGCTCCTGCCCGCGACGGAAGCCGATCCCGTCGCTGAAAAAGCCGTCGATACGCTCGCCAACGCGCTCGGCGATCGCACGGTGTTTCTGGTGACGAGCAAGGACGACGCGCGCGCGAAAGCGGCGGCGAAACAGTTCGGCGCGGCGTTGCAGAAGAGCGGTGCGTTCGCGTCGGTGACGGCGGAGTTGCCGCCCTTCGACATGTCGCAGATCGGCGGGTTGTACATGCCGTATCGCTTCGGCCTGTTGACGCGCGAAGATCGCGACGCCGTCGCAAATAACACGGCATCGCTGCACGATGCGCTGATGCAGCGCATCTACAACCCGGTGCGCGGCCCACTCGCCACGCAACTCGCCGACGATCCGTTCGGCTGGCTCGAACACTTCCTGAGCGCCTTGCCGCTCGCCACTTCGAATCTCGATCTCGAAGACAACATGCTCGTCGCGCATCGCGGCGACCTGACGAGCGTGCTCGTCGTCACGACGCTGCCCGGTTCGGCGTACGAATCGCAGACGCAGCGCGAGGTGCTGTCGGCCGTTGCGCAGGCGCAAGCAACGCTGAACTCGAGCTATCCCGACGCGAGTGTCGCGCGCACGGGCGCCGTGTTCTATGCGGAATCGGCGCGCAGCGCGTCGGAGCGCGAAGTGCATCTGATCGGCATCGCGTCCGCGTGCGGTATCGCGCTGCTGATGCTGTGGGTGTTCCGTTCGCCGCGTCTGTTGCTGTTCGGCTTCGTGTCGACGGCACTCGGCATTGTTTGCGCGCTCGCCGTCACGATGCTCGTGTTCGGCAAGCTGCATCTGTTGACGCTCGTGTTCGGCGCGAGCCTGATCGGCGAGGCCGTCGACTATTCGATTCAATATTTCGTCGTCTATCTCGGCGCACAGCGTGGCTGGAATGCCCGGCAGGGCGCACGCTCGGTGCGGCCCCCGCTGACGGTTGCGCTCGCGACGAGCCTGCTCGGCTACGCGATCCTCGCGTGGGTGCCGTTCCCGGCGCTCAAGCAGATTGCGTGCTTTGCGATCGTCGGCATCTGCACCGCGTTCGCGTCCGTGCTGTGGCTGCTGCCCGTGCTGCTCGTCAAGGGGCCGAAGCACGCCCAGCGGCGTCTCTTCATGCGCGCCGCGACGCTGCTCGAACGCTGGCACGCGGCCATCGGCGGGCGGCGCGCGTGGATCGTCGCGGGCGTGCTCGTGCTGATCGCGATTCCAGGCTGGCTGCGCCTCACGAGCGACGACGATATCCATCTGCTGATCCAGCGCGATCCCGCGCTCGTCGCGCAGGAAGATCAGGTGCGCAATGCGATTGGCGTCGATAACACTGCGCAGTTCTTCGTCGTGCGTGGGCAGTCGCAGGAAGCCGTGTTGCAGCGCGCGGAAGCGCTCGGCGCGAAGCTCGATGCATTGAGCGGCGCGAAAGCGGTGAATGGCTGGCAATCGGTGACGCAGTTCGTGCCGTCGGCGCAACGCCAGGCCGACACGCGCAACGTGCTCGCGCAGCACGTGTTCAACGATCCCGCCGCGCTTCGTTCGATGCTGCTGCAAGCGGGCTTTCGCGACGAAATTGCGGATGCATGGCTCGCTGCTTACGCGAAGTCGAACGCAGCGCCTTTGACGGTCGAGCGCTGGCTCGCTGCGCCCTGGTCGCAACCGTATCGCCATCTGTGGCTGGGCGCGGTGGACGCACGCGGTGAGCACGGCTACGCGGCGATCGTGATTCCGCAGCGCGTGACGCCGCAAAACGTCGCCGCGTTGATCGGCGCGGCGCATTCCGTCGATGGCGTCGTATTCGTCGACAAGGCCGCGAGCGTCTCGAAGCTGTTCGGCGCGTATCGCCTCGACAGCGGCATCTGGCTTGCGGGCGCGCTGCTACTCGTGCTGATTCTGCTGATGGTGCGCTATACGCCGCGTGGCGGCATCGCGACGACGCTGCCCGTGCTGCTCGCCATCGGCGTGACGCTCGCCGCGTTCGGCTACGCGCGTGTGCCGCTCAATCTGTTCAACTGCCTCGCGCTGATGCTCGTGCTCGGCGTTGGCGCAAACTATGCGGTATTCCTGCGCGAAGGCTGTCTGCGCGATCACGCCGATCTCGGCGCGGTGTGGACGGGCGTGCTGCTGTCGGCGGCGACCACGCTGCTGTCGTTCGGCATGCTGGCCTTAAGCGCGATGCCCGCATTGAAGAGTTTTGGCGCCACGCTGGCGCTCGGCATTCTCGTGTCGGTGCTGCTTGCGCCGATCGGCATGCCGCCTGGAAGAAGGAGAGTCGCATGACGCTGTCACCCGTTTATCTGCATGCGCTCGGCATGGTCAATGCGCTCGGCGGCGACGTCACTTCGATCGTGCCCGCGCTCGAAGCCGCGCAATCGCCCGGTATGGGATTGATGCACACGGGCATCGGCGATGCGTACGTCGGCCGCGTGTCGACGCCGCTCGACATCGCGCTCCCTGCGACGCTCAAGCGCTTCGATTGCCGCAACAACCGCATGCTGCTCGCGGCGCTCGAACAGATTGGTCCCGAGATCGAGGCGGCGCGCGAGCGCTACGGCTCGCATCGGATCGGCGTCGTGCTCGGCACGAGCACATCGGGCATCGACGCGGCCGAGGTTGCCTTCGTGCACCAGGCGCAAGCGGGCGAGTTACCCGACAACTTCAACTACCGGCAGATGGAGATCGGCACCGCCGCGCCGTTCGCAGCCGCCGCGTTGAATGTGCAAGGACCCGCGTTCACGATTTCGACGGCTTGCACGTCAAGCGCTAAAGCCTTCGTGTCGGCGCGCCGTTTACTGCAACTGGGCGTATGCGACGCGATGATCGTCGGCGGTGTCGATTCGCTATGCGAGCTGACGGTGCAGGGCTTTGCGTCGCTCGAATCGACGAGCGTGACGCGCACCAATCCGATGAGCCGCAACCGCAACGGCATCAATGTCGGCGAGGGCGCCACCGTGTTCCTGATGACGCGCGAGGAAGGTGAAGTGCGCCTTGCGGGCGCAGGCGAATCGAGCGACGCGCATCATGTGTCGGCGCCGGACCCGCAGGGCATCGGCGGCGAGCTTGCGTTGCGCGCGGCGCTGAAGGACGCGGGCGTCGAGCCGTCGGCGATCGCGTATGTGAATCTGCACGCGACGGCTACGCGCAAGAACGACGACATGGAAGCGCATCTGATGTCGCGCGTGTTCGCGCACGGCGTGCCCGCGAGCGGCACGAAGCCGCTCACGGGGCACCAGCTCGGCGCGGCGGGCGCGACGGAGCTGGGCTTCGCGTGGCTCACGCTCGCGCGCGGCGACGTCGCGATGCCGCGCCATCGATGGGATGGCGAAGCCGACCCGGCGTTGCCCGAACTCGATCTCGTGCAGGACGAGCGGCGCATTCCGCGCGACGGCGCGCAATACGTGATGAGCAATTCGTTCGCGTTCGGCGGCAGCAACGTCAGCTTGATACTGGCGCGCTGAACGGCGCGAACGCACGCAGCAAAAAACATAACGACATGACGGCCACACCTGAGACCAGCGAAGCCTTTCCACCCATCGACACGATCCTGCCGCATCGCGGCACGATGCTGCTCGTCGATGGCGTGAGCGCATGCGGTGACGAAGCATTGACGGCATACGCGACCGTGCGCGGCGACGCATGGTACGCGGACGAAAACGGCGCGATGCCTGCATGGATCGGCATCGAGCTGATGGCTCAGGGCGTCGCCGCGCATATTGCGCTGCTCGCGATGCGTGCGGGTGGCCGCGCGCGTCCTGGCGTGCTGCTCGGCACGCGCAGCTACAAGGCGCACGTGAGCGCATTTGCGCGCGACGCGCGGCTGACGATCAGCGTGCAGGAAGTGCTGCGCAGCGACGCAGGCCACAGCGCCTACGAATGCACGATCGATCATGACGGCGCGCGTTGCGCGGACGCTGTCATCAAGGTCTTTCAACCGGGCGATTTTCAGACGTTCATCGAAGGGAGTATCAGTTCATGAGCCGGCGAGTTCTGGTTACGGGCGCCAGCCGCGGCATTGGCCGCGCGATTGCATATCAACTGGCAGCGGACGGCTTCGCGGTGTCCGTGCATTGCCGCACGGGCCGCACGGAAGCCGAGGCCGTCACGGCGGGCATCGCCGCGCAAGGCGGCTCGGCGCGTGTGCTGCAGTTCGACGTGCGCGAGCGCGCGGTGTGCCGCGAAGTGCTCGAAGCGGACGTCGCTGCGCACGGCCCGTACTACGGCATCGTGTGCAGCGCGGGCGTGACGCGCGACGCAGCCTTTCCCGCGCTCACCGACGAAGACTGGGACGTCGTAATCGAAACGGGTCTCGACGCGTTCTATAACGTGGTGCATCCGCTGACGATGCCGATGGTCCGCGCGAAGAAGGGCGGCCGGATCGTGACGATCGCGTCGGTGTCGGGCGTGATCGGCAACCGTGGGCAGGTCAACTACAGCGCGGCAAAAGCGGGGCTGATCGGCGCGTCGAAGGCGCTCGCCGTCGAACTCGCGTCGCGCAGCATCACGGTCAACTGCGTGGCGCCGGGGCTGATCGAAACGGGCATGCTCGATGACATGCCGCTCGAACACGCACTGAAGACCGTGCCGATGAACCGTGTCGGTCAACCGGCTGAAGTCGCGGCGGTGGTCAGCTTCCTGATGTCGGATGCGGCCTCGTACGTGACGCGCCAGGTGATCGGCGTCAATGGCGGGATGATCTGATGAAGCGGGTCGTCATTACGGGCATGGGCGGCGTCACGGCGCTCGGCAGCCGCTGGGACGAAATCGAAGCCGCGTTGAAGGCGGGCCGCAATGCGGTGCGGCGCATGCCGGAGTGGGACTACTTCGAGTCGCTGCATACGCGCCTCGCGGCGCCGCTGCCCGCGTTCGCTCAACCCGCTGACTGGCCGCGCAAGAAGACGCGTTCGATGGGCGCGGTGTCGATGTACGCGGTGCGCGCGAGCGAACTGGCGCTCGCCGACGCGGGCCTCGCAAACGATGAATCGATCAAGGACGGCCGCATGGGCGTCGCGTACGGCTCGTCGTCGGGTTCCGTCGAACCGATCCGCGCATTCGGCACGATGCTCGAAACGGGGTCGATGGCCAACGTCACGTCGAACAGCTACGTGCAGATGATGCCGCACACGACGGCCGTCAACGTGAGTCTGTTCTGGGACCTGAAAGGCCGCATCGTGCCGACCTCGTCGGCGTGCGCGTCGGGCAGCCAGGCGATCGGCTACGCGTATGAAGCGATCGCGACGGGCAAGCAGACATTGATGCTCGCGGGCGGCGCGGAAGAGTTGTCGGGGCCGGCTGTCGCCGTGTTCGATACGCTGTATGCAACCAGCACGCGCAACGACGAGCCGCATCTGACGCCGCGTCCGTTCGACGCGAAGCGCGACGGTCTCGTGGTCGGCGAGGGCGCGGCCACACTCGTGCTCGAAGAATACGAACATGCGAAGGCGCGTGGCGCGACGATTCATGCGGAGATCGTCGGCTTCGGCTGCAATTCGGATGGCGCGCACATGACGCAGCCGACGGCGGCCACGATGGCGCGCGCGATGCAGCTCGCGCTGGAAGACGCGAAGCTCGACGCGGACGCGATTGCGTATGTGAACGCGCATGGCACGTCGACGGATCGCGGCGACATCGCGGAAAGCCAGGCAACGGCGCAAACCTTCGGCGAGCGCACGCCGATTTCCTCGCTGAAGAGCTACGTCGGCCATACGCTCGGCGCGTGCGGCGCGCTCGAAGCGTGGTGGACGATCGAGATGATGAAGCGCAACTGGTACGCGCCGACGCTCAATCTCACGGAAGTCGATCCCGCGTGCGCGCCGCTCGATTACATCATGGGCGAAGCGCGCAGCATCGACGCCGACTATGTGATGAGCAACAACTTCGCGTTTGGCGGCATCAATACGTCGTTGATTTTCAGGCGCATTCGATGAGCCGTAGTCGTTCGCAAGGCTTGCAGCGTGTCGTCGTCACGGGCATGGGCATCGTGTCGTGCATCGGCAATACGCTCGACGACGTGAGCGACGCGCTGCGCGCAGGGCGCAGCGGCATCACGCGCGTCGATGCGTGGCGCGAGCGCGGCTTCGGCACGCAGGTCGCGGGCGTGGCGTCGGTGGTGGGCGAGCCGCCGTTCGAACGCAAGCTCGAACGCTTCATGGGCGACACCGCGCGCTTCGCCTGTCACGCGGCGCGCAAGGCGATCGACGATGCGGGCCTCGACCTCGCGTCGCTGCGTTCGCCTGACGTCGGCGCTGTGATCGGTTCGGGCGTGGGCACGATGTCGGCGTACGACGACGCGATGGTGGTGGCCAATCTGCGCGGCGTCGAGAAAACGCCACCGTATACGGTACCGCAGGCGATGAGCAGCACGGCGTCGGCGAATGTCGCGCAGGTGTTCGGGATCGAAGGCGTCACGTATTCGCCGTCGTCGGCCTGCACGACGTCGGCGCTCGCAATCGGCCAGGCGATGCAGTTGATTCAGACGGGGCGTCAACAGGTCGTGCTCGCGGGTGGCAGCGAATGCCTGCACGACAACATGACGCTGATGTTCGACGCGATGCATGCGTTGTCGCGCCATTTCAACGACACGCCCGTGCGCGCGTCGCGTCCGTACGACACCGCGCGCGACGGCTTCGTGATCGCGTCGGGCGGCGGTGTGCTCGTGCTCGAAGCGCTCGACCATGCGCTCGCGCGCGGCGCGCGCATCTACGCGGAGGTGACGGGCTTTGGCCACAGCACCGACGGCGCGGGCATGGTGACGCCGCACGCGCAGGGCATCGCGCGCGCGATGCAGGCGGCGCTCGACGAAGCGGGCACGCGTCCGGACTACGTGAACGCGCACGCGCCATCGACGCCGCTTGGCGACATCGAAGAACTGCGCGCGCTGCAAGCGGTGTTCGGTAACGACGTGCCGCCGTTTTCGTCGACGAAGGGTTTGACGGGGCATCCGCTCGGCGCATGCGGCGCGCACGAAGCGATCTACACGCTGCTGATGATGCGTGACGGTTTTATCGCGGGGACCACGGGCATCGAGCATCTCGAACCGCTCGCGCAGTCCATGCCGCTCGTGCAGGCGACGCGCGAAGCGCAGATGAATAGCGCGTTGTCGGTGTCGTTCGGCTTTGGCGGCAGTTGCGCGAGCCTGATGTTCGCAAGGATGTGACCGCCGCCTGTCGGGCTCAATCACAGGCAAGCAGGTAAGCGAAGCAAGCAGCAGTACGCAGAATAAACAACTAAAACGGGAAGTCGAACAATGAAAACGAAAATCGCACTGGGGCTGGTGGCTGCCGTCGTGCTGACGCAGGCCGGTTGCACGACCAAAATCAAATCGCTGCCGATGCCGGCTGCGGTCCAGACGCAGAACGGGCAAGACGTCGCGCTTTACTTCGGCAACCAGACGCATGCGCCCGTCAAGCAGTCGTACGGCAATAAGGAATTTGCCGTACGTGTGCTGCGCAAGGTGGAAAACAGCCCGGAGGCCAACTGCAGTATTGCGCTGGAAAAGGCGGTGCAGGAACTGCGCGACTATGCGCGCACGCAGCACGCGAACGCCGTCGTCGACGTCAGGACGCGCTTTCAGCATAACGAATCGGCTTCTTCGACCGAGTTTACTTGCGGCGCGAGCCTGAATGGATCGACACTCGCGGTGCGCGGTGATGTCGTGATGCTCGAAACGCAATAACAATTCCAACCACGAGGGTCATAACCATGAAGCGTCACCTGATCTGCGCAGCTGTCGTCGCATGCCTCGCCTCGCACGCCTTCGCGCGCGACAGCGTCGAGAGCTATCCCGTCGCCGCCGCGCTCGCGAGCGAGCCGGGCAAAGTTGGCGACGATATCCCGCTGTATTTCGCGGGGCAGAAGCATCCGGGCGTCGTGAAGAGCTACGGCGAGTTCGCAACGAACAAGAAGACCAACGCGTTCGGCAAAAGCGACGAGACGGCGTGCCAGCACGTGTTCCTGTCGGCCGTGATCGAGCTGCAGGATCGCGCGCGCAAGGAAGGCGGCAACGCCGTCATCAACATCAAGAGCAACTACAAGAACGAAGTGCGCGAGAGCGCAACGGAGTTCACCTGCGGTGCGGGCGCGGTGATTGCTGGTGTCGCGTTGAAGGGTGATGTGGTGACGCTGAAGAAGTAATGGCTTAATGCTTGGGACGGCTGCAGCGCCGATCTGCGATGCAGCCGCTCGATGCCATCAATCTGTTTTTATGGCCGCGACGTTGACGAGCGTTTCGCGCCGCTTGCCGGGTTTCGGCGTGTAGATGTGCAGACGTTCGAGCAGGCCGAAGTCCTTGGCGCGGCTCCACCACAAATACGGCAGCGAGACGTTGTGCGCGCCGAATGTGAAGCCGCCGCGACGGATCATGTCGAGATAGCCGTCGGCGCTTTTTTGCACATGCATCGGATGACGAAACAGCAGGCGGATCACCCACGACTTGATGTAGGCATCCGTCGATTCGGCGAACAGCAGCACGCCGCCCGGTTTCAGCACGCGGCGGAACTCGGCGAGCGCGCGTTCCTGTTCGACGAGATGGTGGAAGGTCTGATGGCAGAACACGATGTCGGCGCTCGCATCGGGCAGCGGCAGGTTCGCGCAGTCGCCGTGCAGTACGTCGATTCCGGTTGCGCGGGTGTCGGCGTGCTGGCGGCAAACTTGCGCAGACTCTTTGGCAAGTGCGAGCGACTGCTCATGAAAATCGATGCCGATGATGTGTTGCGGCTTGAACGCCTGCGCGAGCAGGCGGAACGAAATGCCCTGTCCGCAGCCGACGTCGACGATCACGGGTGTAGCGGGCAGCGGCGTATCGATCAGGCGCTTGAGGTCGTTGATTGCGACGCGCAGTACATGGTGCTCCCACGTATGGGTGCGCAGGAACCAGACGCCGAACGCTGTTTCCGGTACGAAGGGTACGACGTTCGGTACGCGGTCCGTCACGCTGGATGATTCGGTGGACTGCACGTTATTCCCCGGTCGGTGATGGTCTTTGGATTGTTTTTGATCTGGATGATTGTGCGTCATTGTAATCGCTGGTAAGGATGGAAAGCGTTGCGTGCGCAATACGTTATGTGAAGGAAGATCAATGAATATGGATTCGTCGATGAATGCGTCGGTAGACGTGGCTATCATCGGAGCGGGACCTTCGGGTGCCGTTGCGGCGGCGCTGTTGCGCAAGGCAGGGCATTCCGTGCTCGTGCTCGAGCGCCAGCATTTTCCGCGCTTCTCGATTGGCGAAAGCCTGTTGCCGCAGAGCATGGCTTACCTCGAAGAGGCGGGCATGTTGCAGGCGGTCGTCGAAGCGGGCTTTCAGTACAAGAACGGCGCGCACTTCGTGTATCGCGACCAGTCGTGCGCGTACGACTTTCGCGACAAGCATTCGGACGGCTGGGGCACGACCTACCAGGTCGAGCGCGCGACGTTCGACGATCTGCTGATCCGCTGCGCGGTGCAGCAGGGCGCCGACGTGCGCTTCGGCCACACGGTGAGCGCGATGAAGACGGGCGACGCGCCCGTGCTGGATGTATCTGACGAAGCGGGCAACGCGTATCAGGTGCAGGCACGCTTCGTACTCGACGCAAGCGGCTTTGGTCGCGTGCTGCCGCGGCTGCTGAATCTCGAAGCGCCGACGCGCATGCCGACGCGTGCCGCTATCTTTACGCATGTGCGTGATGGTATTCCTGTCGACGCGCACGATCGCAACAAGATCACAGTTGCTGTGCATCCTGAGCATCGGGATGTGTGGTACTGGATGATTCCGTTGGCGAACGGGCGTTCATCGGTGGGATGCGTGGCGGAGGCTGCGTTTCTTGATGTGCCCGAGGCCGAGCGTGAGGCGAAGTTGCGGGCGTTGATTCAGAGTGAGCCGACGCTGAACCGTCTGATTGGCAATGCGCCGTTTTTGATGCCGGTGCGGCATATTGGCGGGTATTCGGCGAATGTCGAACGACTGCATGGGCCTGGGTTTGCATTGCTCGGGAATGCGGGTGAGTTTCTTGATCCGGTGTTTTCGTCGGGTGTGACTATTGCTTTGCGCTCCGCGCATCTTGCTGTTGGGACGCTTGAGCGTCAGTTTGCTGGCGAGAGTGTTGACTGGCAGTCTGCTTATGATGTTCCGCTGCGCAAGGGGATCGATACGTTTCGCGCGTTCGTCGAGCGCTGGTATACCGGCGAGTTGCAGGACATCATCTTCTATCCCGAACAAACACCAGGGATTCGGCGCATGATCAGCGCCGTGCTGGCCGGTTATGCGTGGGATGAGACGAATCCTTTTGTTGCGGATCCTGTGCGCAGGTTGAATGCGCTGTATGAAGTGTGCAAGGTTTAGGTTTTGGTTTTGTCTGGCGACGTTGGGGTGGTTTGCTTGTGTTTTCGCTGGCATCCGCGTTACGGTGTCTGCAGTTCAAGCGTTGCCCCTGTGCGGGGCGGCACCTACTTTTCTTTGCCGCCGCAAAGAAAAGTAGGCAAAAGAAAGCGGCTA